>NZ_FOJQ01000116.1 GCF_900111795.1 Anoxybacillus pushchinoensis
AGCTGTGATGGCGAGGGAAATAAAGTACCGAAGTGCCTGATTCCACACTGCCAAGAAAAGCCTCTAGCGAGGTGAGAGGTGCCCGTACCGCAAACCGACACAGGTAGGCGAGGAGAGAATCCTAAGGTGCGCGGGAGAACTCTCGTTAAGGAACTCGGCAAAATGACCCCGTAACTTCGGGAGAAGGGGTGCTCCCTCGGGTGAATAGCCCAGGGGAGCCGCAGTGAAAAGGCCCAAGCGACTGTTTATCAAAAACACAGGTCTCTGCGAAGCCGTAAGGCGAAGTATAGGGGCTGACACCTGCCCGGTGCTGGAAGGTTAAGGGGAGCGCTTAGCGCAAGCGAAGGTGCGAACCGAAGCCCCAGTAAACGGCGGCCGTAACTATAACGGTCCTAAGGTAGCGAAATTCCTTGTCGGGTAAGTTCCGACCCGCACGAAAGGTGTAACGACTTGGGCACTGTCTCAACGAGAGACCCGGTGAAATCATAGTACCTGTGAAGATGCAGGTTACCCGCGACAGGACGGAAAGACCCCGTGGAGCTTTACTGCAGCCTGATATTGAATGTTGGTGCGACATGTACAGCATAGGTGGGAGACTGAGAAGCCTGGACGCCAGTCTAGGTGGAGTCGCCGTTGGGATACCACCCTTGTCGTACTGAGATTCTAACCCGCACCCCTGATCGGGGTGGGAGACAGTGTCAGGTGGGCAGTTTGACTGGGGCGGTCGCCTCCCAAAGCGTAACGGAGGCGCCCAAAGGTTCCCTCAGAATGGTTGGAAATCATTCGAAGAGTGTAAAGGCAGAAGGGAGCTTGACTGCGAGACCTACAAGTCGAGCAGGGACGAAAGTCGGGCTTAGTGATCCGGTGGTTCCGAATGGAAGGGCCATCGCTCAACGGATAAAAGCTACCCCGGGGATAACAGGCTTATCTCCCCCAAGAGTCCACATCGACGGGGAGGTTTGGCACCTCGATGTCGGCTCATCGCATCCTGGGGCTGTAGTCGGT
>NZ_FOJQ01000114.1 GCF_900111795.1 Anoxybacillus pushchinoensis
CCATACATCACTCCATCGCGTGTCCGAATGAGTAACGTATCTTTTATCGCGACGATCGCTCGCAACATCGCTTCAATCCCTGCATCCCTCCAACTTCGACCGTTTTTACTTCGTTTCGCAAACACATGCATCGTTCCTTCCGCACTCCCCATCGCCCTCATGTTTGTCGTGTCAATCCCTTTTTCCTTCAACCATACGCGATAGTCACGTAAACATCCTGGTATCTCCTCGATTCGACGAACAAGCGCCTCGAGTTGCTTTTCCTTCTCCTCATGTTCTAACGTACCGATGGCACTTGTGAGTTCTCGTAACACACCTTCTTCATCCCATGATGCTAACTTCTTTCGAATCACCCGATATCTCGCATGACCTCGGAACAATTGACGAATCTCTCTTGCCACATGGAACCGATCAAGCTGAAAGTACCCCCTGTCCCCGAAATATTCTCGACACGCTGTAATCCATGGGGCTCCATCTCCATTGATGACCACCCAATCCTCAAACGGATCATAGCTGTATTCCTTCATCAGAAAATTCTCTACAGCTTCCCAAATCGGTTCATTCGTTTGATGAACCATATACCGTCGATTCACTAAGGATACGCGTTTCCCGTTTTTCTCCCATCCTTGGTGAATCGTGATGATCTTTTCTTCTTTTCCTTTGATGCGGCTTCGTTGACGTTTCACGTACAACCCGTCTGCTTCGATAAAAAACACGCGCCCTTTTTTCTCCATCGCACGGTGCCCTTCCACCTCTGCCTCGATGATGGACTGGCGAATCGTTTCGTGACTCATACATGCATACCCCACCAGCTTTTCAAGCGACTGCGCAGCCTGTCGATACGAAGAACCCGTCACGGCGAGATGAATCGCTGTCTCCTCTAATAGCGGACTCACTCCATGCGCCCCATCGAACTGAAGAAAGACATCGAGTAAAGACGTATACACCTTTTTTTCACGGTCAAAGTAGTAGTTTCGCTTCACTTCCACCTCTCCAAATAGCGTTTGGAGTCGGATCGTCCGCTTATCTTTGAGCGCATATCGTTTCTTGTCCCGCTGTTCTGCCAATGTGCGGTCGATCTCCTCCAACACCTGTTGAAGGAGATGACCATATTGTTTTTGCATATGTCTAAATAAAGACTGTTCGATCTCTTTTAATGTCAAGC
>NZ_FOJQ01000113.1 GCF_900111795.1 Anoxybacillus pushchinoensis
CTGTTGACGGGTGACACGCTTGATCGCGTTCTTTCTACCACTTAGGGCATTTTCTATTACGGGGATGCCCTATTTGTGTTGCGCATCTTTACATAATACTATCGGGATGAATAGTTACCATAAAATAACCTTCACACGAAAATCTCCTTCAATAATGAAAGTCCCTCCATCCTAAATTTAAAGCGAGCGGTTCTACACGTCTCAAAAACGAATATTATCCATTTTATCAAAAACATGTTTCTCTGTTTTAGTTGATCAATTTGAATCACCGAAATCGGCACAACCCTTTTTTTTCCATTTCTCATAGTAAGTAATATAAGATTCTCTCCCAATCCTAGCAATATTTTCATTCTCAAGACTTATACTTCCATCCTCTTTATGTAGGACTTTGATAGAATGGATCATGTAAGTTTTGATATTTTTTTTTAGTGCAAGTCTAGCCAGATGGTTTTCTTCGTGTAATAAGAACATCTCTTCATCATATATTTTGCCTAACCTTAGAAGAGCCTCCCTTCCAAATATTACAAAACTACCATGAACAGCATAAATTTTCCTTTTTCTTATTCCTAATGCTCGATCAACGAAAAGAGATACTTCTCTATACACCTTATTAATAATAATACCTATAAAAGCTATCAATCTTATATTTTTTACATAAGAATAATATTTAAGCCACTCCACCAACTCGATTTTTGAATAGTAGTATGGATTTTGATCCTTTCCTGTTAAAGTCTTAATGGTAGGAGCTAAAATACAATTCTCTAATCCCTCAAGTTCTTCCATCGAAAACTTTTCTATTTCTATATCTGGATTGCTAACTATTAAAAATCTAAATTCATAATTTGCTAATGCATATTCAATGCCACGATTATTACCAAATCCATAACCCTTATTAGCTACTTGAATAAAATCACAATCATTTTCTCTAGCGATTTGATAAAAAACATTATTGCTATCATTGTCATAAAAACTATTTACTACAATAATTTTATACGTTTCTTTAACTTGTCTCTTAGTTGACTCTATAAAATTTATCAGATCTTGAGTATTCCTGTACGTCAATACTAAAAACACAAGATCAACTTTTTTTCTTTGCAAAATTTCATCCCCTTAAAATTAATAAGTAATTAAATAAGTGTATTGATTAACCAACTAAATGAGTAACTATTCAGCCACATCATAAAGTGAGCTGAATATTTTCTTCTTTC
>NZ_FOJQ01000111.1 GCF_900111795.1 Anoxybacillus pushchinoensis
GTGTTGGTTTAAAAGTTATTCTAAAAAACTGAATAAAAAATCCTTTTGTTCCGCCCTACCAAGGTGTGAAATATGAGTAACAAAGTAAAAAGCACATTAAAACACTTGGGTTTATTCCAAGCGTTTTAAACTAAAATTATATTGACTTGTTAAATTAAGACTGTTACTAAAATGTTACTACCGTACTTCAATTACAAAGGCATAACTTGAATCTCCCTTTTCCCATCTCGCTGAAACATCATACACATATACACCTTTTTCTTTTGGTAATAGTATCACATTATCATTTATTGGAACATTTTCTGTTTTTTCATTTGTAAGCCATCTATTTACTACTAATGTATTTTCTTTAGGCTCATCTTTGAATTCTATTTTCAATTGGGAATCTGGTGGTACAACCACAGGTTTTAGTTCTTGATTTTTAATGAGTTCTGGCGGAGAACTTGTATCGGCACAAACAGAACTAAGTAATCCATTCCAACAATACGAACCTTGTGCCACTTCTACCTTTTTTTCTCCAACAGTTATGGTTGGTAAAGGTGGTTTAGCACTAAATAGTTCAGTAACAAAATCCCCCCCAATGCCTAACGCAATTAATACTAATAATGTAATTAAAAACTTTTTCATACACTTCCCCCTCATGGGTTAATTTTCCCTTTGCTAATTTTCTGAGTAATCTATATATTCAGTTTAACATAAAATACCAAAATCATTAAAAAGGATTTAGTCAAAAAATATTGATATTTCAGCAAAAAATAAAAAACAAATCGTATACTGATTTGGTCCTATAAAATATCAAATCCCTTAAGGTTATTGCATATAGATTATTTCTTTTAAATCAAATTGTTTTTTTGCAATGCCTAATCGTTGAGCAGGTGTTCCTACTGTCTCCTTTGTTTTGTATGCTAAACAAAAATTGTAGTAAGTCCGAAGTATGGTAAGAGCCATTTGAGCATACTTTGAGTTAAAGTTTGAATATTAAAGTTTGAATAGATATAGCTTTTTCCGTCACCACGAGCTGTTATCAATGGTCTTTCTAAAATAGATAGCCGTCTTCGAATGTGCTGGATAAAGGTATTTGTGGCGTTGTCATTCACGATTAGCAATGTCCTTTGGTTCGAATGATGAAAGATTGGTTGTACAATCAATTCATCGAAATCTTCTGTCAATTGTCGCAAGTGGATGTTCAATCGAATTATCAGCGTATTCATAATGACTGCTGCCACCTGAAATGACTTTCTTATGAAATTGGTGTGTATGAACCTGAATCCGTGATGGATTGACATCGACTTTGACTTTTTTGCTGGTTTTATGGATGCGTGATCCACCATTCCCTTTTTATGTTTAAAACAGAT
>NZ_FOJQ01000108.1 GCF_900111795.1 Anoxybacillus pushchinoensis
GTGTTGGTTTAAAAGTTATTCTAAAAAACTGAATAAAAAATCCTTTTGTTCCGCCCTACCAAGGTGCGAAATATGAGATATTAAGAAAAAAATCGGTGAAAAATTAACCATTCATCGCTATTGGAAAACCAAATTCCAACCTATCATCAAATCAGAAGATGAACTTGTCAAAGAAATTCGCAACGCGCTGTTCGATTCCGTGCAAGTGCATATGCGCAGCGATGTGCCGGTAGGTTCGTTTTTATCAGGAGGAATTGATTCATCCTTCATTGCAGCAATTGCTAAACAATTCAATCCTAATATCAAGACATTTTCTGTCGGCTTTGAGCGGGAAGGCTTCAGTGAAATTGATGTGGCAAAAGAAACAGCGGAAAAGCTGGGCGTTGAGAATATTAGCTATGTCATTTCACCAGAGGAATATATGGCGGAATTACCGAAAGTTATGTGGCATATGGATGATCCACTTGCCGATCCTGCGGCAGTACCGCTTTATTTTGTTGCCCGGGAAGCAAGAAAGCATGTAACGGTCGTTCTTTCCGGTGAGGGAGCTGACGAGTTATTTGGCGGTTACAACATTTATCGTGAGCCACAGTCATTGGAACTTTTTGAGCGAATGCCAAGTACGGTTAAATCAGCTTTGAGAGTGATTGCAGGGCTACTCCCGGAAGGAATAAAAGGAAAAAGCTTTATTGAGCGCGGTACAACACCAATGGAAGAACGATATATCGGCAATGCGAAAATGTATAGCGAGACAGAAAAACAAGAACTGCTAAAAGGATATAAGAGGGGATTAGAATATATATATATTACAGCTCCTTTTTATAGAGAAACAACTCATTATCCTCCTGTAAACCGGATGCAATATATTGATATTCATACATGGCTGCGAGGCGATATTTTATTAAAAGCCGACAAAATGACGATGGCCCATTCATTAGAGTTAAGGGTTCCATTTTTAGATAAAAAGGTATTTGAAGTAGCCGCCAAAATTGCTCCGGAAATGAAAACGACAAACAAAACGACGAAATATATCCTACGAAAAGCAGCAAAAGGAATTGTTCCAGATCATGTTTTAAATCGCAAAAAATTAGGATTTCCGGTGCCAATTCGTCATTGGTTAAAAAATGAAATGCATGATTGGGCGAAAAACATTATAAAAGAAAGCGCAACCGATCATTTATTTAATAAAGATGTATTGTATCGTTTACTAGACGAACATTGCAAAGATAAAGCAGACCATAGCCGAAAAATCTGGACCGTCCTTGCTTTTATGATTTGGCATCAAGTATACATGGAAAAGAAATACGATTTTACAAATATATATAGAAAAGACAATATATATAGAAAAGACAAGCTGTCGCTATTAATCTAATTTGACTGATTTTCGTTGCCTGTCTTCTATTGTCGGCCTCCAATCTTGCAAAAACTCCGGGGGATCGACGACAAATGTACCAATCCATAAAGATGATGGACTAATAACCCCAGCTATGTTCAGATAGCTGGGGTTTCATATATTTGGGCATATGAGACGAGACATGATGTTCTTATTCATTGTTGTCAAATGACAGTAGTTTACGGGGGAAGCGCAAGAAAGTCCCTGTCTTTAGACAAGGGGATGAATTGCGTATTTTTTTTGATAAATTTATTAGATGTGTTTATTTTATCTATTGTTTATGGTATATTTAGTATA
>NZ_FOJQ01000104.1 GCF_900111795.1 Anoxybacillus pushchinoensis
CTGTTGACGGGTGACACGCTTGATCGCGTTCTTTCTACCACTTAGGGCATTTTCTATTACGGGGATGCCCTATTTGTGTTGCGCATCTTTACATACTACTATCGGAGTGAATAGTTACTATTCATTTTACATTTGGGTCTATGTGAATCCAGAATCGAAAGAATTCCAAGTTAATTGAAATACAAATAGAAAAAAACATAACAAGAAAACAAGCTTCCCTTTATGTAAACTTGTCTTCTTGTATTATATTTTAATAGTTAATTTTTTTAAGATTACAGTCTACTAGACTTTGTATCCTGTAATGACAAACCTATAGTAGTTTCCACCATCCTCTTCAGGTATATTATCAATTAAATCCCTAATCAACTCATTATATTTTTTCCATGTGTCATACTTTATTTTTTTTTCTACAAAACTAAATTCTACTGTTGATTCGTAATTACTTAATTTTTTGTATTGTATATCATTTTGTAAATTTTTAAAAGATTTATTGATTTCCAACATTACTGTTTTGATAAGATCATCATAGTGATATTCAATAATATCTCCTTCAATTGATAAAAGATTTTTATATTTATTATTGCATTTATAATACCTCTCAATTATGTTTTTTTTTCTAACTTCTCTACTCACTTTTATCAAATCAAACTCTAAGAGCTTTTTTATAGGATAATACAAATTAGATGGTGGCTCATCTAGTCGTTCTGCGAGTTCTTTTATAGATAATTCATCATTATTCAAGTGATTTAATATCTTATGTGTCTTAGAATCAAATATTATTTTCCCTACATCCAAAGAATCATCTGTCATAGCTAACCCTCCTCATTCATTTAACCTATTAACATCTTAATTGTGTTGACAAATGAAATCAAACGTTATAAACTTCTTTTTACATTAAAAAATTTTTTAACGGTGGTGGTTATTTTGTTGAGTGTGCTAAAAAATAAAAATTTTCTGTTTTTATTTTGGGGTCGCTTTGTTACTAATATAGGTGATAGTATCTATAGTGTTGCATCTATGTGGTTAGTTTTTGAACTAACTAAAAGCTCATTTTATACCGGTATTGCAGGTGCATTAATATTATTACCTTCTATGTTTGAATTTCTTGTTGGTCCATTGGTTGATAAATGGAAGTTAAAATCAATAATGGTGTATACTCAGTTACTTCAAGCTATTCTTATCTCTCTAGTCCCCATTTCATATTTTCTAGGATTTTTGAACGTGTGGCTAGTAATTATTGTAATGTTTTTAGCTACATGTATTGAGCAAATTGTTTATCCGGCACAACAATCTGCAATACCAAAAATTTTAGAAAATAAAGATCTTGTTTCCGGTAATTCATTAATGACATTTGCATATCAAGGAACGGACATTATTCTTATAGGTATTTCTGGATTGCTAATATCCTATTTAGGTGCAATTAATATATTTATAATTAATGTTTTCACTTTTATTGTGGCCTGTTTATTATTTAGAAGCTTAAAGCTTTCTCAAGCAGAGAAACAAAAAAAATTGGAAGAAAATACTTTCAAATTTAAAATTAATGAATATCTTAAAGAATTAAATTTAGGAAGAAAATTTATTATGAATTCGATTATTCCTAAAATAATTTTCCCTTTAGCTATTGTGAATTTCATATTTGGGATGATAACAGCTATTATGCCTGAATTCTCTCTTAATATAGGAGGAGAAAAGTACTATGGTTACTTTTTAGCGACTATGTCAATAGCAATGCTAGTGGGGGCACTTCTCTCGAATTTCTTTTCAAAATATCCTTTAGGTTTATTTACCATCATTGGTTTCTTGATATCTTCAGTTGCGTGGTTTCTTTCTTACTGGATACAATCTCCTGTCTTTACCGTTTTATTTTTTGGATTAGCGTTTATTCCAATTAGCTCTGTAAATATATTAATAACTTCTACATTGCAAGGATTAATTCCAGAAGACATGATAGGAAAGGTTTTCGCCTGGTATTCAAGTATCACAGCCTTGTTTGTGCCTATAGGATCATTCATTGGAGGAACATTGGCTAGCACTATAGGTATTGATAATATATACGGTTTGGGAAGTGTCGCGCTATTATCAATTTCCGTTTATTGGTTATCCTATCCTATAATGAGAAAAATACCTCAACAAATGAATATTAAGGCTGATGACTATGGTCTTTCAAATCAAAAAAATTTTCAGAAATACTAGACTTTTAAAAATAATTTGGTATAATAATAAATGTATTTAGCACTAAGTACTTACATAAATGGAATGTAACTATTCAGCCACATCATAAAGTGAGCTGAATATTTT
>NZ_FOJQ01000103.1 GCF_900111795.1 Anoxybacillus pushchinoensis
CCAAGAGGAAAATACAAAGGCGTGTGGTTTGGTGAAGTGGCATGCAGGAAGACTGGAAATTTCGACATCAAAGGAAAAGACGGTAAACGTATCGCGCAAGGAATCAGCTATAAATATATTCAAGTTATTCAACTATTTGATGGATATGCTTATAGAAAGGAGGAAGCGGAACTTGCACAAGGCGCAATTCCTCCCCGTGCCTAAAGGCAGGGGCTTCCTTGCGTGAGTTTCGTGAAAATCACATTGTTTTTTGATAAAAAACCTTTTATTATGGAATTTGGGAAAAGTTTAAAAGTAATAACAAATGGGGATAAATACAATAAAGAAAAGATTCTTTCAGGGAGGATTACACATGATCAGTAAATTACTTAGGGGAGCGCTAGTAGCTGTGCTATCTGTCTTTATCATTACTGGATGTAACAATCAAAACAATGACCATAATCAGATGGATCATGATTCGAAAGAAATGGATCATGCAAATATGGATATGTCCTCCAATGATAAAGACAAAGATAACAAAACAAATGAAATGGAGTTCGCGAAGCCACCGAGTTCTTTCAACCGTTTAGCGAACCAAAACATCATGATAACAGCGACGAAAAACGTTACTCGTATCAACACGGATGATCCTATTGAGTTATCCGTCATGGTTTCACAAACGGTTTGGCCTGCCACTCATAAAGAAAACCAGCCCGGCGGAATTATTTTAGTGCCCGTTGAAAGTTGGCAAATCGCATTGGCAAGTGTAGACTTAATTCATCATCCGAACAACGGTCCTGTTTTATTTACAAAAGATCAAAAAATACCGGATGCCGTCTTAAAGGAAATAAACCGCCTTCAGCCTTTAGGCACAGCTGACGGTACGCAAATCACAGTGATGGGAAATCTTGCTAAAAGCGAACTAGATAAATTAAAGAATTTTAAGATGAAACAAATTAGTGAAACAGATCCGGCTGCGTTTGCGAAAGAAATTGACCAATTTTACAGCGACATTGCCGGCAAGACTCCACAAAGTGTGATTATTGGTTCTTTGGAAGATAAGGCAAAATTGTACACTCTTATAGCTGCCAATTGGATTGCCCACATGGAAGAACCGTTGTTGTATGTTACGGCAAATGAAATTCCACAGCCAACAAAAGAGGCGTTACAGCAAAGAAAAGGAAAAGCAAATATATACCTTTTAGGTCCCGAATCAGTAATCTCTAAAGAAGTGGAAAACGAACTAAAATCATTTGGCACTGTTGTCCGAATCGCAGGCGATACACCGGTGCAACAATCCGTTTCTTTTGCTACTTATAAAGATGAAAAAACAAAATTTGGTTGGGGGCTAAATGATCCGGGACATGGCGTATCATTTATTTCAACGAAAACCCCTGAACTAGCGATTGCGGCTGCACCGTTTTCCCATCTAGGAAAACACGCACCTTTAATATGGCTAGAGAATGGGACATTAACAAAGGACGTATACGAATTTTTAGCTCGTTTAAAACCAACTTTTACGGATGATCCAACAGAGGGACCGTATAACCATGCATTTTTATCTGGTACATTCCGTTCCATCTCTTATCAAACACAAGGAATTATTGACGAAAAGCTCGAAATTATTCCCGCAACCGGAGAAGGACATGCAGGGCATTAGAAGCACGTAAATCTATATACGCAAAACAGCTTGCAAGCCGAGCAAGCTGTTTTTTTTATTTTTGAAACTTGTGGTGTTAATATGATGATGCAAACATATGGCATTCAACTAACATCAAAGGTTCTTGAATTATTCGCATATCATCACATACAACTTCTACAAGCTAATTTGTAATGATTCATGTTGTTTAAGAAACATGTAAGCAACAAAGTATGATTATGATGACAGAGCCATTAGGCCATTAGAAATTCTAATCGATTTTTGAAAATATCTAATTACTAATGATAATTCGCGACAAAAATTTGTAAATGTTTATGAACACTTTCTCCATACTTTTCCTTTATTCTAAAACCAGAATAAGGATGGAGGTGTTGAAAAAATGAAAAAATTTATTTCAGGTTTGCTCGTACTTGTTTCAGCTTTTGTGTTAGCTACAGCTGTTTTTGCAGCAAGCAAAAACGATAATAAAGATTGGAAAGAAATGTTGCCAATGATGAAACAAATGCATCCAAATTTATCAGAGGAACAATTACAAAAAATGTATGAACAGTGTCGAAATACTAAAAATATGGATCAAATGATGGATCAAATGATGGAACATATGATGAATAATAGCAAAACGAATCAATAAATGATGAAACAAGGATATATGATGTAAAGATCAGTTATTGAAACACTGTAGGCTTAAAACTACAGTGTTTTTTTCGCCCGCCTATTGTTGTATGATATTTGCAAGGCAATATTCGTGTGTATTTTTCACTGTAAAACTCACATTTCGCACCCTCTCGACAAAAATCGGGAGGATTTTTTTTATCTTCCTGTCGAATAAAACCTTGGAACACAAGGAAAGCAAAGGAG
>NZ_FOJQ01000102.1 GCF_900111795.1 Anoxybacillus pushchinoensis
AAAACAAAATATTCCCATTGATACCGTGAAAAAACAGCTCCACGTGGCATAAGGGGTACCCTGTTTGTCTCTTTTTAAATGGTAATTATTGTAACTAAAATTACTCAACTACAGTCTTTTATTACGAAGCGAAGCCCTTCTTCACAATGTAGAGCTTTCATACGATCTAGATAAGAAACTACAACATCATGGTGTTTATATTGACAAAAATCAACTGATGCAGGTGTTTATTAACTTATTGCGCAATGCGATTGAAGCAAAAACAGAAAAGTCATTGAATGTACACATTCAAACAGCTCTGCACAATAACCTTGTTCAAATTTATGTCCGCGACAATGGACCTGGCATCCCTCCTACAATTATTCATCACATCTTTGATCCGTTTTTTTCGACGAAACAAACGGGAACAGGTCTCGGTCTATCTTTGTCGCGAAAAATTATTGAACTTCATAAAGGTTCAATGCGTGTGCAAAGCGAATTCGGACGTGGTACATGTTTTATTATCGAACTACCTGCTTATTCAAAAAAATGATGTGTTATAATATCGTCTGTCTATATTTTTACACGTATTTTTGGAGGGAAAAATGAAAGAAACATATACGTTAAAAGAAAAAATAAAACAGTTCTTACATATACTAATTCCTGTTTTTCTTGCCCAAATCAGCTTATATATGATGAATTTTTTTGATGTCATGATGACGGGAAAATATCGCGCAATTGATTTAGCTGGTGTAGCCATTGGTTCAAACATTTGGGTTGCTCTATTCACAGGAGTTGGAGGGGTGTTAACTGGTTTAACTCCAATCGTCGCCCAAGCATTCGGGGCAAAAGATAGTGAACGCATTACTCGAACGGTAGAACAAGCAATATACTTAGCGATCACCTTTGCCTTCTTTGTACTTGTAATCATTTATTATCTCGTTCCTTTTTTACTGCAACATATGCCGATCGAACATGATGTGCAAATTGTTGCTTATGAATATTTGAAAGCATTATGTATTGGTATTGTCCCTATTTTTATTTATCACGTACTTCGTTCTTTCGTAGATGCCCTCGGGCGAACGAACTTTACAATGATGCTAACACTATGTTCATTGCCTTTAAATATTTTACTGAACTATGTATTCATTTTTGGACGATGGGGTATATCGGCATTCGGCGGAGTAGGCGCAGGGTACGCAACAAGCATCACATATTGGTGCTTGTTACTATGTGCGTTTTTGCTCGTTCGCTTTCGTAAACCTTTTTCAACGTACAATATACTTAAGAAATTTCATCCGATCTCGTTATCCATTTGGAAGCAATTAATTTTGATCGGTACACCTATTGGACTAGCGATCTTTTTTGAAACGAGTATTTTTTCTGCTGTCACGTTGTTAATGAGTCAATTTGGAACAACGGCAATCGCCGCTCATCAAGCAGCATTAAATTTCGGTTCACTTTTATATATGATTCCACTAAGCATTTCGCTTACTTTAACAATTATTGTTGGTTTTGAAGTAGGTGCTAGTCGCTCAGAACATGCCAAACGTTATTGTATCATCGGCATTTCATCTGCTGTAATGATGGCTATTGTTGCCTCTATCGTTCTACTATTATTTCGTGAACCGATCGCTTTCCTATATACGAATGATGAACACGTTTTGCAATGGACGAAACAGTTTTTGTTATACGTTTTATTTTTCCAATTTTCTGATGCTGTTGCTGCCCCTATTCAAGGCGCATTACGTGGATACAAAGACGTTCGTTTCCCATTTTTCATTGCGCTCGTGTCGTATTGGTTAGTCGGTTTGCCTGTCGGATATATATTCGCTCATTATACAACTGCTGGACCGTTTGGATATTGGATCGGTCTTATTACCGGTTTAGCCTCAGGTGCCATATTGTTATTCGTACGGTTACGACAAAAATGGAAACATATATAAAAGCAAGAGGGAGCCCCCTCTTGCTTTTTAGCACCAAGCTGCACCGACGATAATAAGCAAGATAAAAAGTACGACGATGAGCACAAATGTTTTTCCGTATCCTGGATAACCATATCCATATCCATAGCCATATCCATACATGATGCATTTCCTCCTTTATCGTTTAATTAATATCCCCAGCCACCAATATAAGCACTACCAACAATGATTAACAAAATAAACAATACAACAATTAACGCGAAACCACCGCCGTGATGATGTCCTCCACTCATCTTCTGACACCTCCTTCTTGTACTAACAACCTATTCAACGACTAGGGAAAACGTTATGGTTTTTGAAAAAATGGGTAAAAAAACGCCTGTCTCACCGACAGACGTTATGCGTTTAATGATTTTTCTCTTCGTTTCTCCCATGTGCTTGAAAGTGAAAATAAAAGCAAAGCCGTCCAAATACAACCAAATGCATACATGTGAGCGTTTGTAAACGGCTCGTGAAACAAAAACACACCAAGAACTGAACCTCCCGATGGCTAAAGCCACGGGGTTCTTGTGTACAAAAGGGTTTCTCGTACACCTGCGTGTAGAACTCACCCTTGTTCCACAAGACT
>NZ_FOJQ01000101.1 GCF_900111795.1 Anoxybacillus pushchinoensis
AACGAGCTTCAGAATTGGAAAGTGGGAAGGATTCGTGCTTGTCGCCGCCTACATTATTTACTTAGTGTATATTATATTGCGGAATTAATGAAATAGTCGTTCATTAATACAAGCGATTAGAGATTTTTTGTTATGAATATCTTTAAAAATAATCATACATTTGTCAATATAGTTTAGGGATAACTTCAATAGTCATTCTTTAGATCACTTTAGTCTAACTAGTATTATAGATAGGAAGATAAGGTGCGAATAAACTCCTTGTAAGTATTTGATAGGTAGCTATCTTTTCTTTTATATATCCATAATGATGATTAATTTTATGATCTTCTAGTTCCAACAGCACCAGCACACCTGTTGTAAAATATGGATCACTTTTAATAGTCATTTTTGTGAAAAAGCCAAATCCAACCTCTTCTGAAAGTATTTGTTTACCTGCTAAGGAGTTATTAGAAGCAAATAATATATTAAGGTCACCATATTGAGAAATTGTATCAAGATGAACTAGAGGAACTTTATACTTTAAATGTCAAGGCCGATTATTTTTTCCCCAAAATCGCCGGTTTAAAATTCCCCAGAAGGACCTCATTGATCCTTCTGTTTTTCTTCTTGGAGCCTCTTTTCCCGTAATCGATAGCTTTCCCCCTTTAGGTTGAAAATGATGGAATGATGCAGTAATCGATCTAACATCGCTGTCGCCAAAACCGAGTCTCCCACGATTTCTCCCCATTCCCCAAAGCTTTTGTTGGAGGTGAGGATAATCGGGGCATGTTCGTACCGACGGGCGATGACCTGAAATAAGTAATGAGCGCTGTTCGGGTCCAGTTTTAGATACCCCATTTCATCAATAATGAGAACGGTTGGCTTCACAAAAACACGAAGCTTTTTCTCCAACTTTCCTTCCTGGTCGGCTTTTCTTAACTGAGTGACCAAATCATGGGCGGTAATAAAATACGTTTTATACCCTCTTGCGATCGCCTCCATTCCAATCGAAATAGCCAGATGCGTCTTTCCAATCCCCGGCGGATCGAGAAAAAGAATATTCTCCTTTCGATCAATAAACGATAAGGTAAGCAGCTCTCGAATCCGACGCTCATCCACGGAAGGAAGTGCGTTAAAATCAAACGTATCGATCGTCTTGCGATATGGCAGTTTGGACAGCTTGATGAGCGTTTGGATCGATCGTGCCTGTTTTTCGACGATTTCTGCCTCTAATAAGCGGAATAAAAACTCTGAATATGATATATTATGAGTAGAGGCGTATTCTGCCATGGCGGACCATCGCTCCGCCATGACAGGCAAATGGAGTTGGTGGCAATACTCGTGTATTCGTTCTTTCATGAGCTTTCCCCTCGCAGGAATGCGTCATAAACGGACAATGGACGAGTATCCACTTCCACCGAAATAGGCGAAATGGTGGCGGCCATTTCCGTCTGTTTCTTTTTTATTTTTTCGGCGAATGAAATCACTTTTTTCTGTTGGTCCACGTGAGAAATCTCCTCCCCTCGAAAGTACAATCGAATATCTCCATTAAATCGCTCCTTCACCAGAATTTCTTTGCCCGCATACTCCGTCGATAAGAGCCATTGTTCCCCTTTGTAGGAGAAACTGCCATCCCAATGCACCTTCCGATAGGAAAGATAGCTCGTATCGTAATCGTTCAACGGGAGAGGTTTCAGCTGTTCCTCTGCCCAACGCTCTTGCGGAGAAATACCGGTAGTGGCGTTTGGCTTCCGATTCGCCACTTGATCGAGCCAACGATGTAAAAGGAAATTTAATTCTTCGATGCTTTCAAACGATGTTCCTACATAGAAGTGATCCATAATATACTGAATGGCTCGTTCGACTTTTCCCTTTGTCTGGGCCCGGTAAGGCCGGCATACTTTTGGAATAAATCCATAGTAACTCGCAAATTCGGAAAATCGTTGATTCCATTTCACCACTCCTTGTTCTCGCCCGTCTGTAACGGTCTTCATATTGTCAAATAACACCTTCTTCGGAACCCCTCCAAAGTACTTGAAACTTTGAATCAGGCATTCCATTAAGTGCTCCTGGTCCTGGCTGGTCGTAAATACCGCGTATTTCATCCGCGAATAGCCTAATGTGGCCACAAATAGCGATAACTTGACTTTTCTCCCTTCGATTATCACCTCCCCGACTTCTTTCCAATCGACTTGCATTTGTTCACCAGGAAGCGTTTCATAACGAACGGTGTATTTCTTTTTCGCCGTCTCTCGGAAAGGTTTTATATAGTCCTTTAAAATCGTCTTTCCTCCTGTATAGCCCTGTTGTCGAATTTCGAAAAATAACTTTTCGCTATTGAACACCCCATCCTCTAACATTCGTTTTTGAAGATACTCTTTAAATGGATCTAACTTGCTTTTTCTTTGTTTTCGCTTAGATTTGGAAGGGGGATTGGGAGAGTGAATATATTTTCGGACGGTTTTCCGATCGATCCCCAATTCCCTCGCAATATCGGAAATACTCATTCCCCTTTCATACATCTCTTTGATCATAAAAAATTCCCCTCTCGTAATCATGAACCATAGCTCCTCTCGTTGACACTATGGTTCTATTGTAAGTGGGGAATTTTATTCCGGCTATATTGGGGATTTTATCATCGGCTTTAACACCACGGGTAAAAGTGTGAGTAAAATATTTGTGGGTGACATTCAGGAATGATTCCCCGACGAGGGTTGCGAACTTTTGTTCGCGACGCTCGTCGGGGCCACCAAGCGA
>NZ_FOJQ01000105.1 GCF_900111795.1 Anoxybacillus pushchinoensis
CCTTTTGTCGTTGTCGCTCTGATTTAACTGTATATATTTACCAAATGGACAGTGCCACCTTTCTTTAGGTTTTGTCTTTTTGACACAAATTCACAAAAAATAATTAACAGAAAATTCTAACTATATTTATGCAATGCTAATGTGTATTTTTATTTAAAAAAGGACACGCTTCCTATGAGCGTGTCCAAATAAACAAAAACGACGGAAACCCTACCTCTCTTCCGTCCTTGCAGCTCCGAAGCTGCGCCAGTGTGAATTTGTTTTGTTGCATATAAAAACGGAATCCCACGAAAAGCGAGACCCCGTACGTTTGACGATTTATGCTTTTTGGACGTTTGCCGCTTGCGGCCCACGATTGCCATTCACGATGTCAAATGTTACTTTTTCGCCTTCTTCCAACGTTTTGAATCCAGTACCTTGGATCGCTGTGAAGTGAACGAATACGTCTGTACCTCCGTCCGTCTCAATGAATCCAAAACCTTTTTCTGCATTAAACCATTTTACTTTACCTGTGTTCATGTGAAATTCCTCCAAAACAATTTTAAAGATTGACCATCGTTGCATTACTCATAAAACAAAAGCTACACTTTTGCCAAGTCCTTATAAGATGAACCCGACAAAGGTGCAGCTTATAACGATCATTGATATAACGAACGAAATGGTACTTCTTTAGTATATAGGCTCGAAACGAGAATGTCAAATGTTTTTTTATTTTTCTTTCCATTTGATACTACAACCGATGCTCGGCTTTTGGTCTTTCGGAACAGGTTTCCCTAATAGCAATGCGTCTAAAGCTGTTCGGATCGAAGAACCTGTAACCGGGATTCCGTTACCCGGCCGTGAATCATCGAGTTGGCCACGGTAAACACATTGTAGTTCACCATTAAATATGTAGAAATCCGGTGTGCATGCAGCTTGATATGCTTTTGCTACTTCTTGTGTTTCATCAAATAAATACGGGAACGGATATCCAAGCTGTTCGGCGACTTCTTTCATTTTTTCCGGGGAATCGTCTGGATATTTTTCTACATCGTTTGAATTGATCGCAATAAACGAAATGCCCTTTGGCTGATAATCATTAGCTAAACGAACAAGTTCTTCTTGAACATGTTTAACAAACGGACAATGGTTACAAATAAACATGATTACTGTGGCAATATCCGATTTGACATCTTCTAGTCGGACGATTTGTCCGTCAATCACGTTGACGAGTTCAAACGATGGCGCTTTCTCTCCTAACGGAAACATATTTGATTCAACAGCTGGCATGGAAATCACCCTTTCTTTTTTTCGTTCATTTACTATTATATAGTAAAATGTATGAATAGGAAAAATAAGCGAGCTTAAGCCCGCCTATTTTTTTATTAGCTGTCCGCGTGTAACTCCAACAATGAAAAAAAGACCTGAGCACTCAGGTCTTCAATGAAGGAATGGAGGGATAAAATGTTTAGTAAATATTAAACTTTTTCATCAATTCCTCTTTAAATTTATAATTCTTTTCTCCATGAGGCACACCAACTTTTTCGCCATCATTACCAGGAATATCAATGTTGTGTTTACCCTCATTGACACCAGAAATTACGTACAGATCATCGTATTTAAAATCGGGCACAAGAAGCAGCATGTAGTTATGGTTTTTATCCATGTTTCGGTAGTTATTAATTGAAAATTTAGTCTTTCCGGGCATAATACCATTATCGTAAACGTAGCTTGGTTCAGCTACCTTGATAATATCCCCAGCTTTATAATCGTGAGTATTTCTATTTTCAAGAACCTTATTTATTTTAAACTGAGTAATTGTATACGCATCTACTGTAAACCCTCTCTCATCGAATGTTACGAAGTTCTCACTTTCAATTGGTTTTCCAGTGACAACAAGTTGAGAAAAGGTAACCATTTCATCTACTGTGTTAAAGGATACTTGTTTAGCATCAATAGTTGATAAACTTACTTTTTTATCAGCCGACATATACCATAGACTTGAACCGAGAGAAATAAAACCTAACAGAGCTATTGAAATAATAATAATCTTATTTTTTTTCATATTCGTAATCACTAGCATTGCAGTAATTAAATCTGATGATTCAAAATACTAAGAATGTTCA
>NZ_FOJQ01000099.1 GCF_900111795.1 Anoxybacillus pushchinoensis
AACCAGAACAAACGATCGATCGTTTGTGTGTTCAGTTGTAAATCTTTAATTCAACTTATATACTTAGCAAAAAATCATCCGTTTCTTGGGCTGCATACGTCTGCAGGAACGGTCGATTTATCTGCACTAATCGAGCAAAAAAATGAATTAGTGCGCGATCTACGCCAAACGAAATATGTAAATCTCATCAACGAATATGGATTTACGCTCATACAAGGAGAAGCGGTATTCTTAGACGAAACGACAGTAGAAGTCAATGGGAAAAAATTATCAGCGAGCCGCTTCCTGATTGCCACAGGTGCTTCTCCGGCAGTTCCTAATATTCCTGGGCTTGCGGGTGTGGATTACGTCACAAGCACGACGCTACTTGAACGAAAAGAAGTACCGAAACGATTAGCGGTCATCGGTTCTGGTTATATTGGTATCGAACTCGGCCAACTGTTTCATCATCTTGGTTCTGGGGTCCCACCAACAAAAAGCGCAAAACATACGCTAAGCAAATTTCGACATGAATAAAGCCGAGTTTTCCTACGCTAAGGAAATTTCGGCTTTTATTTTTATTGAATAAGAGGGCGCAGTGAATTTAAACTAGCTATTTTCTTCATATCAAAGGTGTATTCACCAAGAAAATTGATATGCTCCCATCCTAATGGTGAAATATGTTTTAGCAAGTCTTCTCGCAAATCTCCTTTTTCCTTCAACAAATTTATTGCTTCGGTAAGGTATACGGTATTCCATACACTAATGGCATTAATTATAATGTTTAAAGCACTTGCACGTTGAAGTTGATCTTGTAGTCCTCGTTCTCGTAATTCGCCTCGTTTTCCAAAGAATAACGCTCTTGCCAAGCCATTCATAGCTTCTCCTTTATTTAATCCTCGCTGAATACGCCTACGTAGGGCTTCATTAGATATATAATCTAAAATAAAAATAGTCTTTTCGATTCTTCCCATTTCTCGTAAGGCAGTAGCTAACTTGTTTTGTCTTGCATATGACCCTAATTTCCCCATAATCAGCGAACCAGACACTTTTCCTTCTCGAATCGAATGGGCTAAACGGAGCACATCATCAAAGTTTTTTTGAATAATCTTTGTGTTAATTCGCCCACGAAGTAATTTTTCTAGATCAGGAAAATCACTTGGCTTTTGAATGGTGTATAGTTTAGCATCAGCTAAATCACGAAGTCTTGGTGCAAAACGAAAACCTAACAAATGACTTAAACCAAAAACTTGATCGGTATAACCAGCCGTATCAGTATAATGCTCCTCAATATTTAATTCGGTTTCATGATGAAGCAGTCCATCGATGACATGTACAGCATCTCTTGCATTTGTATTAATGACTTTCGTATAAAAAGATGAAAATTGATCACTCGTAAATCGATAAATGGTTGCCCCCTTCCCTGTACCATAATGAGGATTTGCCTCGGCATGTAACGATGAAACTCCAACTTGTACTCGCATTCCATCAGATGAAGATGTGGTGCCATCTCCCCAATAAGAGGCTAAAGCAAGTTTGTGTTGAAAATTTACCAAAGTTGCCTGTGCTCGATTTATAGCATCATCATACAATCGCCATTGTGCGGCATTGGCCATCTGGTGATAAGTAATTCCAGGTGTAGCATCTGCCATTTTAGTCAACCCAATATTCGTTCCCATCGCCATAAGTGCAGCCATCAAAATGACCTTTTCCTCTCCCTTCGGAGGGCGATTGGTGGAAGCGTGTATTAACATTTCATCAAATCCTGTCCAGTGTGCTACTTCCATTAAAAGATCAGTGAGCTTAATTCTTGGAAGCATATTATATAAGGATAAACTGAAGGTTCATGCATCTTCTGGGGTATTCTTTTCTAAACGATCCACTCTAAGTTTTGCTTTTTCTATATTTACTCCTTCAAGACTATCAAGGTTATTTGAAATCCATGTAAAGCGTTCAGCTAGAGCCTTTCTTCTTTCTTCAAGATATTCCTCTGCTGATGAACGAACTGCCAGTCTAGTTTCCTTTAAATTGGTTGTTGTCCATTCATCTTTGGGAACAAGGTAATCCTCAAAGTCTTTATGGAGCCTACTACCGACTACAGATACGTCTCCTGAACGAATATGATTTTTTAATTCCGTTAGGGCAGCCATTTCATAATAATGTCGATTAATAATTCCTTCCTCGTCATACACATGCTTTTCCCATCGTTTTGGGACGAAATCTAACGGAGCTCCATCTGGTACTTTTCTTTTGCCGGATTTATTCATCTCGTTCAATGTTTTTAATGCACGTAATAATGGTTCTGCTGCTTTTGTAGAACGAAATTCTAACGATTTCAGAAGAGCAGGGGTGTACTTTCTCAAATAAGTAAATCGATTCTCTAGCAAATCAAGGTAATCATAATCCATTGGTCGGGCTAATTTTTTTGCTTCTTCAACGGAAGCAACGATTTTATCCCAAGGCATTACCTTTTCAATGGTGCTAAATGGATCAAGTCCTTCATCTCGTGCTTGAATAAGTGCAGCCCCAATATCTGCAAAATGAACAACTTTTTCATTAACTGCTTTTCCATTTTCCCTTTGCATTTCCTCTTGTGTTTTACGGCCTTTCGATTGTAAAATCATCATTTGTCGATCATGAATTTCAATTGCTTGGTCAATTAAATCCTGACTTAGTGTTACTAGGTATGCTATAAGAATGGCATATTTCTTACTGTAGTTGAGCAATTTTCGTTACAATAATTACCATTTAAAAAGAGACAAACAGGGTACCCCTTATGCCACGTGGAGCTGTTTTTTCACGG
>NZ_FOJQ01000098.1 GCF_900111795.1 Anoxybacillus pushchinoensis
GGGAATGAATTTTTTAAACAAAAGCAGAGAGCCAATCTATGACCCTCTGTTTCTACAAATCTCGACATATATCGGGGCGTGACAGGCACGCTGCACAAAAAAGACAAGCTCTAGACGAACCTGTCTTTGTGAAATAATTGGATTCAATTTGAAAATAAGCATCAAACTCTTTATTGCGAGTAAACTATCGATAATCAGATAATATTTGAAACATTGTAAGACGCTGCTTAAATAGATAAGGAAGTTCCATCAACCAGTCAAGAAGATGATCATAGTCTTCAGAGTTCAATTGATAATCGTATCGTTTTTTAAACAAAGAAATGCTTTTTTCGACACGTTCTAATTGAGAGCGATGAATGGAAAACGGATTTAAATTCTTTTCAAATTCTTGAAACATCTTATATCCATCTGTTTCGAACCATGTATATACTTGATTTGCTTTTGAACGCAAATATTCACTCTGATTGGATGAAGTTAGTTTATCACGCACATCTCTTACCTGTTTAAATATCCAGTCAAAAAACTGATTAAAAACATTTGATAACTCAGCTCGATGGTCTTTATATACGGACGGGAAATGTGCTGGATTCCAACGCTGAAAGTTAATGTTTATATAAGGACGTTGTTCAGCCACCCGATACTTTACCTCATAAGACATATAAATCCCTCCTAACATAAGGGAATGCGTACAACTCCTAAGCTTACTATATCATATTTAACAAGTAAATCCACAAAAAAGTATTGACATTTTTCATAATTTTATGCAAGAAGATTGTTTATACATGTCATAATAAATACAAAAACAGCCTCCCGCTGACACTCATTCAGCAGGAGGTTTTCTATTTACTTCCCGTTGCGGCTATGCCATTTCCACGCGCTTTCGATGATTTGTTCTAATGAATATTCCGCTTTCCAGCCAAGTTCTTCGTAAATTTTTTGCGATGACGCGACAAGGCGCGCCGGGTCACCCGGGCGGCGGTCGGTGTACTTATCGGGGCGTGACAGGCACGCTGCACAAGGTTATCAATATCCATGGCAATGACCAAGCCATCCCCCTAATGTTAAATCTTTGACAAACTTCGAAGCACGGCAGGTATTATCCCATAACAGGGGCTAATTCATCCAATGTTGCACCTTGGAAAGAAGGAATCTCGCACTCAAAGGCTACTTTCAGCCACCAATGAGGTGTTGATTTTTCATTCATATACACAACACGAACAGAAGGGTTCACTCCATTTTCTAACAAGGAAAAGATGGCCTTACTATAAAAAGCCGGAACATATCCAAGCTTCTTCCCCCCATGAGTATAAATAGCAACAGCATGAGGGTCATAAGCGTTTGTTGGTTCTTGTACTAATTTCAACGTTTCGTTAATGGCTAGCCATGTTGCCCAATTTTGAGGAAGATTTTGATGGCGCATGCCATGAACAAAAAAGCTGACGCGCAGCTTGCCATCGTTTTCAAGACGCAGCGGCTGCTCAAAAGAATAAGTGTCGCTGGCTAACCGCCCACGTGTTTGTTGAAGCAAGTCCATCTTAGTGGAATTCTCATCCAGACCTAAATCGGACAAAATGGCTTTAAAATCCGCACGATCTGGTGACGGCAATCGGCGTTCAAACGCCGGAAACAGCTCCTTTGATCGATATATTTTAGTTGGGTCTGGGAAAGCTGGATGCAACATATACCCGTTATTCAATGCATCTTTCAGTTTTCCGTGACCAGAGGCATTATAGGTGTAAGTGAACTCATAATAGCCATCATAATGAGAAAGAGTTCCTATATGATAAAAAGAACGGGTTTTGGGATTTTGCCAAACCACTAAAAGTGTATGAACTTTTTTCATGTTATTGATCACCCCTTCCAATCCACTCCAATATTTTCTTTCTTCGAAAAGGCACTATACTCAATAACCAGTCTTTTTGTGCCTCGCTTAAAATATCTAATGATTGAATAAAATCAGAATACCTTATTAAATCAAATTCAACTAACTTTTGGATACCTTGATGAAACTCATCTGTAAAGTTTTTACTAATATATGTTAACAAGTCTTTAGCTTTGACTTTTTTCTTTTCAAATATACCCGCCTTAACCTTTGTTTTCTCGGTATATTTGTTCATTTCTTGGGGATTCGAAACCATTTGCATGAGCTTTTCATCATCAAATCGAAAACCTAAGGAAACACCGTTATCATAAATGGGGGAGAACTTTGCTCCTGTTTCGAGAAATAGTAATTTCCAATTAAATGGGTGCCTATCTTGATTGCCAATAAGAATATCAAACAATTGCATATCTATAAATTCTGATTTTATGGCCTTCCAATATGCAAACTCCCTCATTATTTTGAATCCAGCATCAATAAGTTCCATGCCCTTCAATGAGGATTCTTGGAGCTTCGTATAATCATCTACTAGTGCTGATAATAAAACTCCGCCTTCTTCAGCCATTTTTGCATCATATTCTTTTACAAAATTTCGCAGAAGACATCCTCTTCTACCATTCCTTGTTACAATTTCCACATCCATCATTTCCAAACCAAATATAGCTCCAATTTCAGCAGCAATTAATTCTGTAATATCCTCCCAAGAAACTCCTTCTTTAAATTGTCGAGGATATTTTATAAGATAATGTATTTTCTCTGGAGATATCAATTCCTCTTTCTCCAATGTGCTTTTTCTACCATATCCGATCCGTTCCCAATCACTAACATCTCTCAACAATGCTAATCGTTCCTTTTTGTATAAATCTTATACCTGAATCCGTGACAAAACATCTTTACAATGGATGCAAACCGTTGATACGATAAGGGAAAACGACGTTGACGA
>NZ_FOJQ01000097.1 GCF_900111795.1 Anoxybacillus pushchinoensis
TCGTCAACGTCGTTTTCCCTTATCGTATCAACGGTTTGCGACCATTGTAAAGATGTTTTGTCACGGATTTAGGAATTAAATAAAATCCATAAATTCTGCACAAATTCAAGATAATATAAAAAAAGTAGAAATATACGGTATGTTGAAAAAAGCTTAAGAGTCTTTAAAAAAGTATTTTTTAACAGTTTAATCGCTGGAAATAATAGTGATCAAGGAGGATGTGGCTAGATGAACACAAAAAAAATTTTCAAAATGTTAATTACACTTTTTGCGTCTACAATTATTGCGGTAGGTTGTAGCGCACAAGATGGAAATGATCCAAAAAAAGCAGACCAATCAATGGATCATAGTCAGCATGGAAGTAGTCAAACGAATGGAGCAAGCAATGACAAGGAAAACACAGTTATAGGTGTTCAAGAACCGAGCGTATATAATGAAGAAGCGAGTAAAAATCTTCTTACATTGTCAACAAAAAACGTTACTCGTTTGAATACTGATGATCCAGTTGAACTTTCGGTATTAGTATCACAAACGATATGGCCGGCTACTCATAAAGAAAATCAACCAAATGGGATTATCCTAGCTCCCCTTGAAAATTGGCAAGCAACATTGGCTGCAGCTGATCTTATTCATCATCCAAATAACGGACCTATTTTATTTACAAAAAACAATACAATTCCAAATCAAGTGTTGAATGAAATTCAACGTTTAAATCCACTTGGGATTAAAGACGGTACACAAATTTTTGTTATCGGTAACTTGCCGAAACAAGAGTTGGATAAACTAAAACGTTATAAAGTTCAACAAATTAATGAAACCGATTATGCAGCATTAGCACAAAAAATTGATCAATTGTATGCTGAAGTAGCAGGTAAACTACCAGAGAGTGTCATCATTGGTTCTTTTGAGGAAAAAGCAAAACTTTATACGATTCCTGCGGCCAATTGGATTGCTCATATGGAAGAACCGATTTTATACGTTAGTCAAAATAAAATTCCGAAACAAACAGAAGAAGCATTGAAAAAAAGAAAAGGAAAAGCGAATATCTACATTTTAGGTCCTCAGTCCATAATATCAAAGGAAGTCGAAGAGAAGTTAAAAGAATTTGGAAAGGTTACACGAATTTCAGGAGATACTCCAACTCAACAGTCTGTTGCATTTGCGACTTTTAAAGATAAGAAAACAGGATTTGGTTGGGGATTAAACAATCCGGGACACGGTTTATCATTTGTTTCGACCAAATCTCCTGAAATGGCATTAGCAGCAGCGCCTTTTTCACATTTGGGAAAACATGCGCCACTTATTTGGCTGGAGAATGGCGAACTTACCCCAGAAGTTTATGAGCTTATGGCTACCTTAAAACCAACGTTTGAAAACGATCCAACTGTAGGACCGTATAATCATGCTTATTTATCCGGAACAGAAAAACTGATTTCGTATCAAACACAAGGGGTTATTGATGAAAAGCTTGAAATTGTTCCAGAGAGTGGAGAGGGGCATGGCAGTCATTAAGAAAAAAATTAGATAAATTTTTTATAACCGTACAGAAATGCATCTGTACGGTTTTTTGTGGGTTCAAACTAAATTTTTTCTCCCATCCCATATAACTTTATTGATTCGAGTATTTTCAAGTAATATCTTTATATTAAAAATCCGTTACATTTATGAAATGTCATTGATTTTTATAAAGAGTCCTTGGTATGTTGTAATAGGCATTATTTCAAAAGGAGTGATTGAGATCGTCTACGCCTTCATTTTATTTATTTTTGCGGGATTGGCTGAAATAGGCGGGGGTTATCTTGTCTGGTTATGGTTACGAGAAGGGAAACCGTATTGGTATGGACTAATTGGTAGTATGATTTTAATCGTATATGGGATTATACCGACATTCCAAAGCTTTCCTTCTTTCGGAAGAGTTTATGCGGCATATGGGGGAGTCTTTATTATTCTTTCAGTGTTATGGGGATGGGTGATTGATAAAAAGACTCCTGATACATATGATTGGATTGGTGCAATTATTTGTTTAGTTGGTATTTCAATCATGCTATGGGCACCACGTAACTAAATACGTTCATCATCTTTTTATTTCAAAATAAACATAAATTTGCTGTTATATCGGATGAATTTTTAGGGTAGCAAATCCTGCTCTAAATACGGGATGCGTTAATGTTATGTAGAGATATTTCGGAATAACACTTTATTAGAACGGAGTTGAAATTGTTAAGATGATTGATGTACTAAAAGCTATCGCTCTAGGTCTTGTCGAAGGTTTGACCGAATTTCTGCCTGTTTCGTCAACAGGACATTTAATTTTAATGGGGCATTTACTCAATTTTACAGGCGATGTAGCGAAAACATTTGAAATTGTTATTCAACTTGGTTCGATTCTGGCTGTCGTTGTCGTGTATTGGGAGCGTTTATTGAAATTAGTTAATTGGCGTTCAATCAATATCTACGAATCTTCTTCGTTAAACTTATTACATATTATTCTTGCGATGTTGCCAGCCGTCATTTTAGGATTGCTTGTTCATGATTTAATAAAAAAGTATTTATTCTCCCCATATACAGTATTGATTGGGCTTATAGCTGGCGGCTTACTGATGATTTTTGCTGAAAGGAAAAAAGGGATGCCATCAACATTGTCGTTAGATCAACTAAGCTATAAGCAAGCATTTGCAATTGGATTGTTTCAATGCCTTGCCTTATGGCCGGGATTTTCACGCTCGGGATCTACTATTTCCGGAGGGCTTTTAGTTGGTACAGATCACAAAACGGCGGCGGATTTCTCTTTTATCGTAGCAGTACCGATGATGGTCGCTGCCAGCGGGTTAGACCTAGTAAAAAGTTACGAATATATTTCTATATAAGTTGAATTAAAGATTTACAACTGAACACACAAACGATCGATCGTTTGTTCTGGTT
>NZ_FOJQ01000011.1 GCF_900111795.1 Anoxybacillus pushchinoensis
ATCCCGTTGCTCGTTGTAATTCTTCTAAAAAGACAGCGTCACTCAACGCCCGTAAACTCTCGGTTTCATGGAGTTGGGCATACAAAAGCAGTTTCATAAATGAAGCCATATAAAGTTTCTTGGTATAGTGATTTAATTGATGTGTTTTCACTAGGTCATCAAATAATGGACGATTAATCGGTGAAAACCATTGTTCAAATGATGTTTTTCGTGTAAACTTATCCATGGTTTTGTCCTTTGTATTGGATTTGGATGGTTTACTACCACCCAACCATTATAAAGGATTTTTTTGTGTTTGGATTATATTTCAGAAAATTCGGTTTATTTAAAGGTGTTAAATTATTTTAATGCGACGCTAGTGAATTGTTTTCTATAAAAAATTCATCTATTGACGACTATAACATAAATAAAGCCCAGACTTTACTGGACTTTATTCATACACATGATGAGAAGGGATAATATAATCGACCGAAATCACAGGCAAATCGTGCTGTTCAACTGAGGCTACAATTAACCCCTGCTTGCTTACAATGCCGAATTGTTCTTTTTGTTGATTAAATGCTGCTTCACCAAATGCTAAAATTGTTTGATATAACTTTTCTTGATCGACTTTTTGCTTCCGTACATGATTGCTTAACTTAATGATCACTTCTTTTCCACGAATTTGACCACGATACATACCGCTCACTCCCTTTCTATACTGCTTACTGTTAATGTTATGCACTTATTACAAAAATCCTCCTCTAAAAAAATTTTTTGAAAAAATCGCCTTTTTGTCTTGACTCTTCCTCATCATTCGTGTATAGTCTAATTATCATCTAACTGAATATATGTCCTGCACCGACTTGGTTGCTGTGAGTATATTCCGTTATATGAAAAATTTTTTCATTAGCCTGTTGGCTAAAAGGTATTAGGAGGATTCAGTATTATGCAAAACGGTAAAGTAAAATGGTTTAACAACGAAAAAGGTTACGGATTCATCGAAGTTGAAGGTGGAGACGATGTATTCGTACACTTCACAGCAATCCAAGGTGAAGGCTACAAAACGTTAGAAGAAGGTCAAGCTGTTTCTTTTGAAATCGTTCAAGGAAACCGTGGCCCTCAAGCTGCAAACGTAGTGAAATTATAATCGTCTGAGATGATTCATATATAGCTCGACGAAAAGACCAGCAATATGCTGGTCTTTTTTGTTACATACTCTCCCCTCCCCACACCAATACTATAAAACGAGGAGGGATAACGATGACACAAAATCCAAAACATCCGCATGTTCAGTCAAATAGCGTATTTACTAAAATCGAACATGCGCATTTAGCAGTTGAATCAGCAAAAAAGATGGTTGCAGCGGCAACGATGAGTTTAGACAGTCACACTTTCGATCACGCAAAACAAGCGATCGAAAATGCAAAAGAAGCGATCGCACGCGCTAAAACAAACATCGAGGATCCACTGCTATTACAATGTGAAAAGGAATTAGCAGACGCATATCATCAATTATCAGAAACGATCCACCACACGTAATGATGAGGTGTCCCGTATCTCGGGGCACCTTGTTACGTTTTTTGTTTCACAAGCAACTGACCGTATTGCTTCATTTTTTCTCCTATTGTACATGTTTGGATGCAAAACGATTGTGCATATAATTTCCCGTATTCTTTACGGAGTGCACGTTTTACAAAACACTCCTCACAATACGTGTCAAATAATTCATTTATTCGAAGTAACACATCTTTTCGATTCATCATTCACGCTCCAATTGTATTGTACTTACAATTATCTTCCCACGAAGAGCTTGTGTTGCTAACTGATCTGCTTCACTATTTTCTTTTCTATTAATGGGTTCATAAATTGGAGAAATACGAAGCTTTTTCATTTTTTGCTCAATTCGCTCCACCCATCTCCCCTCGTCTGAAAATACAGGCCAATCATTAGACAATTGATGCAATACAACATGCGCATCCCCACGGAATACAACAGGCAAATGATGAACACCGAGATGCTCGATTTGTTCGAGTAAAAAATAAAAGGCTGCATACTCTGCTTCATTATTTGACTGCAATTCGTCTAACTGCGCATTTGCTCGCCTACGAAATTGTGCACCGTTTTGTTTATAATAAATCACGATTCCAATTCCTGCTTTTTTTGATTGACGATCATAACCGCCATCAAAATAAGCAATCACGTCGTGCGGCTCCGTTTCAATTTCTTTCATAAGCTTCATTAACTCCTTTTTCGTCCAAGCCACACCACTTGCATCATAAAATAAAAGTTGTTTCACTCTCCCTGTTCTTTCTATATCCTCTGCAAAAAATAGAGCCTCTGTCACTTCCATCTCTGTTGATGTCCACACCATTTCCTTTTTCTTCGGTGTTACATATGTCCATTCCATAAAAACCTTCATATGTCACTCACCTTTTCTTTTTATTTTATTATAACAGTTTAGACAAAAAATGATGTCAGTTGTATAATATCGCTTGTGTCTTTATATTTTCATACGAGGAGGGATCACGATGTTTAACGAAATACTCGGTCTTTTTTCTGCCATCGTCACATTTTCACTTGTGTTGCTCATTTATCGTTTCTTCGGTCGCTCAGGTTTATTCGTATGGATCGGCTTTTCTACTGTCGTTGCTAATTTACAAGTCGTCAAAACCGTTGAATTGCTTAGTATGACAGCTACACTCGGAAACGTCATGTACGGAACCGCCTTTTTAGTGACTGATATTTTAAGTGAAAAATATGGAAAAAAAGAGGCGCAGAAAGCCGTTTGGCTTGGCTTTTTCACGCTCATTTCTTTAACGGTCGTGATGCAAATTGCCCTATCATTTAAACCACACTCAAGCGACTTTGCTCAGCCAGCATTAGAAACGATTTTCGGTTTATTACCACGCATCGCACTTGGAAGTTTGCTTGCTTTTTTCATTAGCCAGTCACTCGATGTTTACCTATTTCACTGGCTTAAAAAGAAGTTTCCGCGCGATTCCCAACTCTGGATTCGCAATAATGGAAGTACAATGATTAGCCAATTGGTCGATACACTCGTTTTTACATCCATTGCATTTCTCGGTGTATTTCCGTTGCATGATTGGATACAAATTTTTATGACAACATATGTACTGAAATGGATTGTTGCAATGTTGGATACGCCTTTTGTATATTTTGCAAAAAAAATATCTCCAAAATATACAGAATAATGGTAAAATGTTGTATGAGACTTCGGTCTTATACAACATTTTTTTGTAAAGGAGAGTCAAATGAAATACAAAGCTGATATTAGTTTATTATTTGTTGCATTTGTTTGGGGTGCTACGTTTGTCATCGTTCAAAACGCCATTGCTTTTTTACCTCCGTTAATGTTTAATGGCGTACGTTTTGCGATCGCTAGCGTACTGCTATGGGCTTGGGTGCTTATCTTCGAACGTAAACCTCTCGATCGACAACTTATATGTGCTGGGTTTATGCTCGGTGTTTGGCTATGTCTTGGGTATGCTCTTCAAACGATTGGTTTATTGTATACGACTTCATCAAAAGCGGGATTCATTACCGGATTAAATGTTGTTATCGTTCCTTTCCTTTCATTTATCATTTTAAAGCAAAGACCTTCGTTTAACGCCGTTGTCGGAAGCATACTCGCTACATGCGGACTATATCTTTTAACCGCAAGCGGAGATATGTCGATCAATAAAGGAGATGTGTTCGTCTTTTTGTGCGCTATCGCTTTTGCGCTACATATCGTAACGACAAGCATATATGCAACAAAATTTTCACCTATCCTACTAACAACGATTCAAGTTCAAACAGTATCCATCATTTGTTTTATATGTTCATATTTGTTTGAAGACTGGTCTCTTATTCCACTATCCACTTTTTTTGAATTTGATGTGTGGCTGGCTCTACTCATTACCGCACTGTTCGCAACAACGATTGCTTTCTTTATTCAAACGCATTTTCAACAATATACATCTCCAACACGTGTTGCTTTAATTTTTGCTTTAGAACCTGTTTTTGCGGCTCTAACTTCATATATATGGAATGATGAACGTCTCCAACAAGCAGCTTTATTTGGTGCTGTACTTATTTTATTAGGAATGATTTTATCTGAACTTCCTCAACATATATGGCAAAGAAAAAAGAGCGCTCGTCTGTCATAGCGAGCGCCTTCGTCTGCCGATTACATATGATAATCCACCTGTAACGATGCCGAGAAGTGCCCCACCAACCACTTCAATCGGTTGATGACCGAGCCGCTCGCGCAACAACTCCTCTTTTCGGTCCAACTTTCCGTCGTCTTGAGCACCTTTTAACCGTTCGATTTCCTCAGTTAATTCGTTCACACGAATAGCTAACTCTCCTGCTTGATGACGCACTCCTTGGGCGTCATACATAACAATTAAACCAAAAATGGCTGCAAGGGCAAAATCTATACTATGCACCCCTCTTTTTAAAGCAACATATGTGGCAAGGGAGGCAACACCCGCAGAATGTGAACTTGGCATGCCTCCCGTTTCAAAAAAAAGCGACCAATCCCACTTTTTCGTTTTTCTTTTCGTCAATGGAATTTTTAAAAATTGGGCTAAAGCAATGGTACACAATGCTGTTTGAATGGCTCGATTCATGTCACCGCCTCCTCTTATATATATTTTTTGAAAAAGACGGATACAATATGCGCAGGAGGTGGACATGATGAGTAAAAATAACGGAAGAAATCGTGGGCAAAACGCTCCGAGCGTCAATCCACAAGGATATGATGCCACATTTACCCCTGATCCAAAAAGTGCATTAGAAAACGCAGCGAAAAAGACAAACACAAAATAAAGAAGAGAGCAGATCGCTCTCTTCTTATCGTTTTAACTTCTCACGCAATACCATCGGCAAAATTCCACCATGACGGTAGTAGTCAATTTCTACTTCGCTATCGAAACGAACAAGTACTTCAAACTCTTTTTTGTTACCTTGCTCATCCGTCGCTGTTACTTTTACGTAGTCGCGCGGTTTGACGTTTTCATCAATATGCACTTCAAATACTTCTTTACCTGTCAATCCAAGCGTCTCAGCATTTTCCCCTTCTTTGAATTGGAGTGGTAACACACCCATAAGCACAAGATTTGAACGATGGATACGTTCAAAGCTTTCCGCAATAACCGTTTTGATACCGAGCAAGTATGTTCCTTTTGCCGCCCAGTCGCGCGAACTTCCCATACCGTAGTCTTTACCAGCAATCACAACAAGACCTGTTCCATCTTGTTTATACTTCATGCATGCGTCGTAAATCGACATGACTTCGCCTGTTGGCCAGTATGTTGTATATCCACCTTCTGTACCCGGAGCAATTTGGTTACGAATACGGATGTTTGCAAACGTACCGCGCATCATTACTTCGTGGTTACCACGTCGAGAACCGTACGAGTTAAAGTCTTTCGGATCAACACCTTTAGAAATTAAATATTGTCCTGCTGGCGTGTTTACACCGATCGATCCAGCTGGTGAAATATGGTCTGTTGTAACAGAGTCGCCAAATTTACCAACTACCCGTAATCCAGTAAGTGGTTTTACTTCTTCCACTTCTGGCGATAATCCCTCGAAGAATGGTGGATTTTGAATGTACGTTGAATTTTCATCCCATTGATAAAGCGGCTCGTCCGTCGTTTCAATCGCGTTCCATCGCGCGTTATCGTCGAATACTCGCTCGTATTCTTTACGGAACAATTCTGGTGTCACCGTCTTTTTCACAACTTCTTTCACTTCTTCTGTAGATGGCCAAATGTCGTTAAAGTACACATCATTGCCGTTTTGATCTTTACCGATCGGATCATTTAACAAATCGATGTCGACTGTTCCGGCAAGCGCATATGCTACGACAAGCGGCGGTGATGCTAAATAGTTGCCTTTGACGAGCGGATGAATACGCCCTTCAAAGTTTCGGTTACCAGACAATACGCTCGTGACAAGCAAATCGTTTTCGGCAATCGCTTTTTCAAGCTCCGGAGCAAGCGGACCAGAGTTACCGATACATGTCGTACAACCGTAACCAACGATATTAAAGCCAATTTGCTCTAGGTAAGGGAGAAGACCTGAATCTTTTAAATATCCTGTGACGACTTTCGAACCAGGTGCAAGTGATGTTTTTACGTATTTTGGTACTTTCAATCCTTTTTCTACCGCTTTTTTCGCCACTAAGCCTGCACCGATTAACACATATGGGTTAGACGTGTTTGTACAGCTTGTAATCGCTGCAATCGCGATCGCACCTGTTTTCATTTTTACTTCTTCGCCGTTTAACGTGACTGTGATTTCTTTATCAAAATCTGCTTCAGTCAAGCCAAAGCCTTGATTTCCTTGCGGGGAAACTACGGCTTGACGGAACGATTCTTTCATTTTTGAAAGTGGAATTAAATCTTGTGGACGCTTTGGTCCAGAAAGATTTGGTTCAATTTCTGATAAGTCAATTTCAACGACATCTGTAAATACAGGTTCTTGTGCATCTGGAGTATAGAACAAGCCGTTTGCTTTACAATATGCTTCAACGACTTGAACATGTTGCTCGTCACGACCTGTTAAACGCAAGTAATCAAGTGCCTCTGCGTCAACAGGGAAGAAGCCACATGTCGCACCATACTCAGGCGCCATGTTTGCTACTGTTGCACGATCGGCTAATGGCAGCGTCGCAACACCTGGGCCGAAAAACTCAACGAATTTACCGACAACACCTTTTTTTCGAAGCACTTGTGTTACTTTTAACGCAAGGTCTGTCGCCGTTGTACCGTTTGGCAATTTTCCTGTTAAACGCACACCGATTACTTCTGGTACTGGGAAATAGGAAGGTTGTCCGAGCATACCTGCTTCTGCTTCAATTCCACCAACACCCCAACCTAAAACACCGATGCCGTTAATCATTGTCGTATGGGAATCTGTACCTACAAGTGTATCCGGAAACGCTTCGTATTCACCGTTTTCTCCTTCAACAACGTGAACAACATTTGCTAAATACTCTAAGTTTACTTGATGCACAATGCCTGTTGCAGGTGGGACAGCGCGATAATTACTAAACGCTTTTTGTGCCCATTTCAAAAACTTGTAACGTTCTGCATTGCGCTCAAACTCTAAATTCATGTTATATTCGAGCGCATCTGCTGTTCCAGCTTTATCAACTTGAACAGAGTGGTCAATAACGAGATCAACAGGAATTTCGGGGTTGATTTCATACGGATCTCCACCAATGTCTGCCATCGCTTTTCTCATTGAGGCCAAATCGACGACAGCGGGAACACCTGTAAAATCTTGCAAAATTACACGAGATGGTTTAAACGGGACATCTACATCTTTTAATTCATTCGTTCCCCATTTTGCCAAATTCTCAACATGTTCCCTTGTAATAACCCGTCCATCAACTTGACGAAGCACTGATTCAAGAAGCACTTTAATAGAATACGGAAGGCGTGATACATTTCCGATTCCTGCCTCTTCAAGCGCTTGTAAGCGATAGTAATGGTATTTTTTTTCATTTACCTCGAACGTAGAACGCGCTTGGAATACATCATTTTTCACCATTATGTATTACCCCCTTCTAACAAGTCATCTTCTCCCAAACCCACAAAATTCCTACGCTTTTATCTTAATACAATGCTCTACATAAGTAAATAATAATTGTTTATAAGTTTCAGATAAATGCATATTTTTTTGTTCTCTTTCCAACAATAGTTGTAGGAGGTGAAAAAAGATGGTAAAAAGAAAAGCAAATCATGTTATTCCCGGCATGAATGATGCGAGCGCACAAGGAAAAGGTGCCGGCTACAATGAAGAATTGTCCAATGAACCACTCACAGAAGCTCAAAAACAAAATAATAAAAAACGAAAGAAAAATCAATAATCCCGCTTGAAGCGGGATTATTCATACATGTTCACTTCTTCGACAATCTCTTGCAAATCATGACGAAATTGTTCAAGCTGTTTGCGTTGTTTTTCCGAAGCTACTTCAAGCGCATTATTAATTTGTTCAAATGCCTCATTGACTTCTTGTTTTAGGTGATGCAGCTGACTCCCATAGTCTGCATCACTTTTCACCAGATGATCATACCATTCTTTTGCCTCCATTGTTCCTTGTTGTGCAGCTTCAAACGCCTGTTGCTTATTTTTATGATAAGGCATCGCTTTCACTCCTCTCTTTTTGTTATTATCGTGCCTATTCATGAACGAAATATGCATAAATCCCAGTGATCGTGCCATCATATGAAGGAAATGAAGAAAAGGAGTGTACCTAAATGAACAAAAATACGGGAAAAGATATGCGTAAAAATGCACCGAAAGGAGATAACCCTGGACAGCCAGAACCGCTTAGCGGATCGAAAAAGGTCAAAAACCACAACCACACCCGCCAAAAACATAACTCAAGTCATGACATGTAAAAGAGCTGATCACAACGTCAGCTCTTTTGCTTGATTCCGTCCTTATTTTTTTACATAATAAACGTTGAGGTGGAATATATGCTAACAGGTTGGTTTTTATGGTTTATTTTATTTTGGGTTATTTTTCTTCTTGTGACGATGTCAATTGGTGGTTTTTTTATGTTTCGGAAATTTTTAAAACGTTTACCGAAAGAGGATGGGAAATCTGAATTAGACTGGCAGCAATATTACATTGATCAAACACGTCATCTGTGGACTGACGAGGAGAAAGCACTACTTGAAGATTTAGTTCGTCCTGTCCCCGAATTGTTTCGTGATGTTGCCCGTCAAAAGATAGCTAGTAAAATTGGAGAATTAGCTTTACAAGAACAGGCAAATCGAATTACGGAAGATTTAGTTGTCCGCGGCTATATTCTCGCTACTCCAAAACGTGATCATAAATTTTTAATTAAAGCACTCCGCGATAAGCATATTGACTTTACAAAATACGAACATTTATTGACAAAAAAAAGCTAATCCTTTCTTTACCGAAGGATTAGCTTTTTCGTTTATCTCACAATCAATCGGGTCAATTATCCTTTATCCTCTTGCTACAACACACGTCGGATTGCTTCGATGACACGGCTTTCATCAAATGGTTTTACAATAAAATCAACCGCTCCCGCTTCGATCGCTTCAACGACCATCTTTTGTTGCCCCATTGCCGAGCACATAATAATTTTTGCTTGTGGATCACGTTGTTTAATTTCCCTTACAGCCTCGAGTCCGCTCATCACCGGCATCGTAATATCAAGCGTCACCACATCCGGCTGTAACTCCATGTAAAAATCGACAGCTTCTTTCCCGTTTTCTGCTTCCCCAACTACTTCATGATTCGCTTTTTTCAAAATATTTGCTAACGTCATACGCATAAATTTCGCGTCATCGACGATTAAAATTCTTGCCATTTCCTTTCCCTCCACACCCTAAAAAACTAAAAACCTGTGAATCCTCCGAATATATTCGTCATATAGATCGTTATTTTTGTCATCCAATCAAAGAACAACACGATACCCATTCCTACCATGACATACCCACCTATTTTCATCAATTTGACATGATGTTTTCGAATCCAGTCCATTTTTCCAATAAAAAACGATAAAAGTAAAAATGGTAAAGCAAAGCCTAGTGAATACGCCGTCATATACACTACACCTAAACTTGGGTTTGTCGCCGCCAAAGAGATGACTGATACTAAAATCGGCCCTGTACACGGCGTCCAACCGGCAGCAAACGCTATTCCGATAAGAAAAGAACCAATGTAGCCAGACGGTCGATGTTGAAAAGATAAACGACGATCGGTCATTAAAAACTTCGGCTTAAAGACGCCGATAATAACAAACCCGAAAAATACCATCAATATTGCACCAATTTGACGAATGAGATCTTGGTATGTATAAAAAAAACGGCCTAGAATGGACGTACCAAAACCAATTGCAATAAAAATAAATGAAAATCCGAGCAAAAAAAATAACGTATGTAACAAACTTCTTCTTTGTAGCAATGCATAGTTTGATTTCAAATCACTAACTGAAATTCCCGTAATATATGACAAGAAAGCTGGATAAAGCGGCAAAGAACACGGAGAAATAAACGAAAGCACACCTGCCCCAAATGCGACAAGCAGTTGAACGTCCATATGATTGGCACTCCATTTCTTTTTATTTTCCTATATTTTATCAAAAAAATACAAATGCGAGCAACAGTTTCTTTCCATGCGAAAAAAGACACTCATCGAGAGTGCCTTACTTTTATTTTAATTGATTATTCATCGCTTTCATCACTTGATTGATTTTCTTTTGCGATGGAGTCATCCCCATTTGCATCATCATTATTCGGATCATTTGCTCATTAATTGGTGGATTTTTTTTCAAGTAGTTCATCATTGTTTTACGCGCAATAAAAAATCCAAGCGCAACGCCAGCAGCAAGCGCTACAATGCCTACTAAAATCATTTCCCACATATTTTTTCCTCCTTCATGTTGTCTACACTACACTATACTAAACAATAACGGTTTGTACAATATGTTCAACAAAAAATCTTTATTCGATAATAAAACGGGGAGTCCCTCTCCCCGTTTTATTATTTGTTCAATAATGCTTTGACGCGCGCAACGACATTTTCCACTGTAAATCCATATTCTTGCATAATTTTTTCTCCAGGTGCGGAAGCGCCGAAACGATCGATAGCTAAAATATCTCCCTCATCGCCTGTATAACGCTCCCAACCAAGAGATGCGCCCATTTCAATGGCAAGACGTTTTTTCACACGTTTTGGAATGACGCTTTCTTTATACTCAGCTGACTGAGCCTCAAAACGATCCCATGAAGGCATGCTCACAACAGAAACATGGATGCCCTCGTTCGCTAACACTTTCTGAGCCTCTACCGCCAAGCTAACTTCTGAACCTGACGCAAGCAATAATGCTTGTACCTCTCCTTGCGCTTCAGAAACGACGTAAGCCCCCTTCTTCACTCCTTCGTAAGCACGCTCAGCTGTCGTAGCTAGCGTAGGGAGATTTTGACGTGTCAATACAAGTGCTGTCGGACGATCCGTAGACTCTACTGCCAAACGCCATGCTGCCGCTGTTTCGTTCGCATCTGCCGGACGAATGACGCATACATTTGGCATCGCTCTTAATGAAGCGAGTTGTTCAATTGGCTCATGCGTTGGACCATCCTCACCAACAGCAATGCTATCGTGCGTAAATACATATGTGACAGGCAATCCCATAAGTGCAGCAAGTCGAATGGCTGGACGTAAATAATCTGAAAAGACGAAGAACGTACCACCGTACACTTTTACACCGCCATGGAGCGCCATACCATTTAACGCTGCGCCCATCGCAAATTCACGTACACCAAACCAAATGTTACGACCTTCATAACTTCCAGGTAAGAAGTCTCCTGCTCCTTTAATCAACGTTTTATTTGAACCTGCTAAGTCTGCGGATCCACCTAAAAATTGTGGCACAACTTTTGCGATAGCATTTAATACTTCTCCAGAAGAAGCACGTGTTGCTAGACTCTTCCCTTCAGCATATACAGGCAACGCTTTTTCCCAACCTTCAGGAAGTTTACCTTCAATCGCCATGCGCAATTGTTTTGCTAAATCCGGATACTCCTTCTCATATTCAGCAAACAGCGCATTCCACTCTGCTTCTTTTTTCTCGCCAGCCTCTTTTACGACTTTTTCAAAATGAGCATATACTTCATCTGGAACGTAAAAATCTTCTTCAAACGTCCATTTGTATGCTTCTTTTGTTAACTTAATTTCATCTTTACCGAGCGGAGCGCCATGTACATCCGCTGTTCCCGCTTTGTTTGGTGAGCCGTAGCCAATCGTTGTCTTTACCTCAATTAACGTTGGACGTTCTAAATCTTTTTGAGCTTCAGCGATGGCTTGAGCAACTTCTTCAATATTGTTGCCGTCTTCTACGCGAATGTACTGCCATCCATACGCTTTAAAGCGTTGCTCTACGCTTTCCGAAAACGAAAGATTTAATTCCCCATCTAATGAAATATCATTTGAATCATAAAGCACAATGAGACGGCCAAGCTTTAAATGCCCTGCTAGCGAAGCAGCTTCTGCAGAAACACCTTCCATTAAGTCACCGTCGCCACAAATGGCATATGTAAAATGATTAATGATTTCGAATTTGTCCTTGTTGTATGTAGCTGCTAAATGACGCTCTGCCATTGCCATTCCGACAGCCATCGCAATCCCTTGACCAAGCGGTCCAGTCGTCGCTTCTACCCCTGGTGTATGACCGTACTCCGGATGTCCCGGTGTTTTGCTTCCCCATTGACGAAACTGTTTAATGTCTTCCATCGTAACGTCATAGCCACTTAAATGAAGCAAGCTATACAATAGCATCGAACCGTGTCCTGCTGACAAAACAAAGCGGTCACGATTAAACCATTTTGGATTACGTGGATTATGGTTCATAAACTTTGTCCATAATGTGTACGCCATTGGTGCAGCTCCCATCGGCATTCCCGGGTGCCCTGAGTTCGCTTTTTCAATCGCATCGATCGACAATGTACGAATCGTAGCAATCGATAGTTGTTCAATCGTATGTGTCATCGTCTTCATCCTTTCGTTTGTAAACATTCTCATCTTTTATGATATAGAAAAGTGCGTAAAATGTACAATGCTTCACAACATTTTTTTTGACAAACTGACGAAAAAAAGAGAACATCTATATTAGTATGTTCTCCACAATATGCGCATTAATGCAGTCGTTTTTTCTTGCTTTCCTTTAATTTTTTTGGGGTGACATCATTTCCATTAGGATCAATGACTTTTACATGATGCAATGTTTCGATCATCGACGCACGGAACGCCGCAATATACTCCGTTCGGAGTTGCAATTGTTCTTGTTTCTCTTCATCTGTCAAACCTTCTATTTTTGCTTTTTTAGCTAATGCATTAATTCGTGCGATTTTTTCAGCAGATAACATCCATCTCATTCCTTTGTACGAAATTACTTTTCATCCGTATCATCATACAAAAATTTTTCATCGTTGACAAGCTGTTCATATTCCTTATATCGTCGATGAACGGTCGCTTTTGATACATCGTATCCAAATGAGCGAAGCATAGCAGCAATTTCAGCAAACGTTAAACCATTTTGTCGTAAACGAACAATATCTTCCATTGGCACGTCTTTTCGATCTCGTCCAGCATGTTCGCCAACGTTTCGCAAATTATTTTCCGGTCGATAGCCATTTTGAACAGCTCTTTGCATCCCACGTTTAATTTTTAAGTTATGTATTTTTCTTTGATACTCCTCTACAATGCTAATGATTTCTAAAACCATTGAGTCCGCTTCCGATAACTGAAGCTCTCCGCGATGGCTTACTGTATAGACGCGAATACCTTCTTTTTGTAAACAACGAAGAAGCGCAATTTTTGCATTTCCTCGTCCAAGTCTTGTTTCATCTTGAACAAGAACGACGTCAATACGATGTTGTTTGATTGCATCGAGCAGCTCCATAATTCCTGCGCGTTCAATGTCGTAACCACTTGCCTGTTCTTCAATGATCTTGATCACATTCATTTCGTATTCCTTAGCAAGTTGCTGAAGCTCTTCTTTTTGTCTTTGCAGCGATGTTTCTTGTGCCTCTTTTGTCGTACTTACACGACAATAAATAATCGCGTTCATTCGCCATCCCTTTCTACTGACTATTGTTTGTTAGCGACAAGCTGGTTCTCGCCATTTGATTTTAACACAGGGATCACGATTTTTTCACCAACAATTAATCGGTCGTCTGAACGTTTATTCACTTTCATTACCCATTCAATGAACTGTTGCCGTGACAATTGATGTTCATGTTTATATTGCTCTGCAAGCTCCCATAGTGTATCGCCAGCTGATACCGTAATCTCCACATATTTTTCTTTATCAACAGATTGTGTGACATGCACAAATGCCCATACAAACAAAAAGCTAAATAAGATCATTATTACATAATGTATTTTGCTCATCAAACCTACCCCCTTAGAACATTTGTTTGCATTTATGATAACGAGAACTTTTGTTCGTGTCAACTATTTTTTCGAACTTATGTTTGTGTTAACATGTGAATTTATGTTATAATATGGGCAAAGATTGAAAAGGAAGAGGTGTATAAAGATGGCGAAATTATCAAAACGGCAACAACAAATTTTGGACTTTATTAAACAAGAAGTTCGCGCAAAGGGGTATCCACCATCGGTGAGGGAGATTGGGGAAGCGGTCGGTTTAGCATCGAGTTCTACCGTCCACGGACATTTAGCTCGTTTAGAAAGCAAAGGATTCATCCGTCGAGATCCGACCAAGCCCCGTGCCATTGAAATTTTAGATGATCATGAATCCATCCCAAAAACAAACGTCATCAACGTTCCAATCGTCGGAAAAGTCACAGCTGGACAACCAATTACCGCAATAGAAAACATTGAAGAATATTTCCCTCTTCCGGAACGATTCGTTTCACCAGATGATCAAGTATTTATGTTGCAAATTGTCGGAGAAAGCATGATTGAGGCTGGTATTTTAGATGGGGATTACGTGATCGTCCGCCAACAACAAACGGCCAATAACGGGGATATCGTTGTAGCCATGACAGAGGATAACGAGGCGACAGTAAAGCGCTTTTTTAAAGAAAAAGACCATATTCGCTTGCAACCTGAAAATTCATCCATGGAACCGATCATCGTCCAAAACGCTACCATCCTAGGGAAAGTCATAGGTGTATACCGAACTATTCACTAACAATATTAAATTCAGTACAATAAAAAGCTAACGGAAGCACCGTTAGCTTTTTTATTAGTACAGGCTCATATATTGTTCACGTTCCCACGGATGCACAGCTGTACGGAACATATCCCATTCAATTTCTTTTGCCTCAACGAAGTGTTCAAATAAATGTCTGCCAAGGGCATTGACGATCACTTCATCAGATTTTAAGTTTTGCAACGCTTCTGCTAACGTTGCAGGTAAATCGACAATTCCTTCTTCCAAACGTTCTTCTTTCGTCATTACATAAATGTTGCGGTCAACTGGCGCAGGAGGCGTTAGTTTATTTTTAATTCCATCTAATCCAGCTGCCAACAATACAGCCATCGCTAAGTATGGATTAGCTGCTGGGTCTACGCTACGCACTTCAATGCGTGTGCTCATGCCGCGTGACGCTGGGATACGAATAAGTGGGCTACGATTACGTGCCGACCATGCAACGTAACAAGGTGCCTCATAGCCTGGAACAAGACGTTTGTATGAGTTTACCGTTGGGTTTGTTACCGCTGTAAAGTTTGGAGCGTGCTTTAATACACCGGCAATAAACTGTAATGCTGTTTCACTTAGTTGTAGTTGACCGTTCGGATCAAAAAAGGCATTTTCACCATTTTTAAAGAGCGACAAGTTACAATGCATACCCGAACCATTCACACCAAAGAGCGGCTTTGGCATAAATGTCGCATGCAAACCGTGTTTACGTGCGACTGTTTTAACAACAAGTTTAAATGTTTGGATGTCATCACACGCTTTTACCGCATTAGCATACTTAAAGTCAATTTCATGTTGTCCTGGCGCAACTTCGTGATGGGATGCTTCAATCTCAAATCCCATTTCTTCTAATTCTAATACGATATCGCGACGGCAATTTTCCCCTAAATCTGTTGGTGCTAAATCAAAGTAACCGCCATTATCATTTAATTCCAGCGTCGGTTCACCTTTTTCGTCTAGCTTAAATAGGAAAAACTCCGGCTCTGGACCTAAGTTGAATTCTGTAAATCCGAGTGCTTCCATTTCTTTCAACACCCGCTTTAAGTTATAACGCGGGCATCCTTCGAATGGGGTACCATCTGGATTGTAAATGTCACAAATAAAGCGTGCCACTTTTCCTTTTTCAGCTGTCCACGGGAAGATAACGAATGTATCTAAATCTGGATATAAATACATATCTGATTCTTCAATACGAACAAATCCCTCGATCGACGACCCATCAAACATCATTTTATTATCGAGCGCCTTTTGCAATTGACTTACAGGAATTTCTACGTTTTTGATCGTACCGAGAATGTCTGTGAACTGCAAGCGAATATACTTTACATTCTCTTCCTTTACAATACGAAAAATGTCTTCTTTTGTGTACTTAGCCATACATATTCCTCCCCCAGAATGAAAAAGATTATTTATGTTTATGTTAAAAACATAAATTTCTTAATGGAAAAAGCGAGCGATGTCCCCTTGGCGGAGCGATGCACGATTAAAACGGCCCGCTTGCATTAATTCGGTACGCAACAATTTGCGTAGCTCTGCCTCTGACAAATCTTGCTTCACCACTTTTGGTGAAACGGATGGCGTTGTCTCAAAGTGCTGTTGTTGACGTGAGGCGAAAATTTGTTTAATCCCCGCTAAATTAACCCCTTGCTCGATGAGGTCTTTAATTTCAAGCAAGCGATCTACATCATTAAATGAAAATAACCGACGATTGCCTTCCGTACGAGCAGGTGAAACAAGACCGTGTTCTTCATAATAGCGGATTTGACGTGCTGACAAATCGGTTAACTGCATAACGATGCCAATTGGAAACAACGGCATGGAGCGACGAATTTGACTATTCATGTCGACCCCTCCTTACGTAATACGTATTTTTATTTTATTATATGTTAGTTTATATGTCAATGAAATGTTACGTTTCATTACATATTTTTTTCTGAAATATTTTATAATTGAATTAATCGTTTTTCAAGCAATCGGTCAACAGCCATACAAACAGCAATTTTCACGTGCGAATACGTGAGACCCCCTTGTACGTACGCAACATACGGTGGTCGAATTGGTCCATCGGCTGATAGCTCGATGCTTGCCCCTTGTACAAACGTCCCTGCCGCCATAATGACATCATCCTCATAACCCGGCATGTAATTCGGATATGGAGTAAAATGCGAATTGACAGGGGAGGCGAATTGAATGGCTTGACAAAACGCTATCATTTGCTCTGCTCCATCAAATTGCACGGACTGAATCAAGTCCGTACGCTTCGCATCCCACGTCGGATACGTATTCATTCCGATTCGTTCAAGCATTGCTGCAGTAAACACGGCACCTTTCAACGCTTGTCCAACGGTATGGGGGGCCAAGAAAAAGCCTTGATACATTTCTTGCAAACTGTACAAAGAGGCGCCTGCTTCCGCACCAATTCCTGGCGAGGTCATACGATAAGCACACATATTGATATATTCTTTTTTACCGACGAGATATCCTCCTGTTTTCGCTAATCCACCACCTGGATTTTTAATCAATGAGCCGGCGATTAAATCAGCACCAACATGACATGGTTCTCGCTCCTCAACGAATTCACCATAACAGTTATCAACAAAAACAACAACATCTTGTTTAATTGTTTTAACAACATCAATCATTTGTTTGATTTCAGCAATTGTAAACGAAGGCCGAGGATCATATCCTTTTGAACGTTGAATGCCGATCATCTTCGTCCGACTGTTGATTGCTCGTTCGACTGCTTCAAAATCAACTTTTCCTTCTGAAGTAAGCGGCACGCTGTTATAACCAATATGAAACTCTTTTAACGAACCGATTCCTTCGCCGCGAATGCCGACGATTTCTTCTAGCGTATCGTACGGTTTTCCAGTAATATACAACAATTCATCCCCCGGACGTAACACACCAAACAGCGCGATCGTAATCGCATGTGTACCGGAAATGATTTGTGGGCGGACAAGCGCCGCTTCCCCACCGAATACGTCTGCATACACTTTTTCAAGTGTGTCACGTCCTATATCATCATAGCCATACCCTGTAGACGGAATAAAATGTGCATCGCTCACTTGATGACGACGAAAACTTTGCAGTACACGATATTGATTATAATCAATGCGAGCATCAATCGCCTGATGAATCGGTGCGATTTGTGCCTCAATTTCTTTGACAAGTGTAGAAATCGTTTCTCCATGTGTTAAATGCTCAAACATAGCAAGCCCCTTTCTATTTGTTGTATATTCTTAGTTGTAACAGTAATGGATGTTCCGACAATATGTAGCCGCTACATTCATACATGCCACTTTGTTCATTGTAATATATGTGCTGCACAATTGTTTCTGATTTTAGCTGTGCGAGCATTTTCCCCTCAAATGCAGGAATCGCTATATCGTAACGTTCCATCGCTTCGATCATGTGTGTTTCAATAAATCGGCGCAGCTTTTGTACATCTTGTTCACTAAACGCACTTACTAATATATAGTCTGTTTTCGAGCTTGGAACAAAGCTTGGAAGAGTGATATCACGTTTGTTATATACAGTAGCGATTGGAATGGTCGTCGCCTCCAATTCTTCAAGTAAACGATAAACGGTTTGTTCATGTTGAATATAATCCGGATTCGATGAATCGACAATATGTAAAATAAAATCCGCTTCTTTCACCTCTTCTAACGTCGAACGAAACGCTGCCACAAGAGTAGTTGGTAAATCTTGAATGAAACCGACCGTATCCGTCAAAAGCGCCGTATAACCGCTTGGCAACACCAATTTGCGCGTGAGCGGATCTAATGTAGCAAACAATAAATTTTCTTCAAAAGCATTGGCGTTCGTTAGTCGGTTAAAAAGTGTCGATTTCCCTGCGTTTGTATAGCCGACGAGCGCAATTTGAAACACAGCATTTTTTTTCCGCCGCTCTCGATATCTCCCTCGATGTTCAACAACAGCCTTTAACTGTGCTTTAATTTCGTCAATTCGGCGACGAATGTGACGACGGTCTGTTTCTAACTTTGTTTCCCCTGGTCCTCTCGTTCCGATTCCGCCACCTAATCGGGAAAGTTCTGTTCCTTGTCCGCTTAAGCGTGGCAGTATGTATTGTAATTGTGCAAGCTCAACTTGCAATTTTCCTTCTTTTGAGCGCGCGCGGCTTGCGAAAATATCTAAAATAAGTTGCGTTCGGTCAATGATGCGCACGTTTAACAACTTTGTTAAGTTTCGATTTTGACTTGGCGACAGTTCATCATTAAAAATAATGACGTCTGGCTCAAATTGTTCCACGAGACGCACTAGTTCCTCCACTTTTCCTTTTCCAATATAAGTAGCTGGATGAACCGTTTCCCGCTTCTGCGACAGACTAATGATGACCTCACCGTTTGCTGTATGAACGAGGGAAGCAAGCTCTTCCATCGAATACAAAAATCGTTCATCATCAACATGCGGTAATTGACACCCAACAATAATTACTCGTTCTTTTTGCATATTTTCCCTCTTTCCTGTTGAACATCTGTTCTCATCATAACAAATCTCATTTAAAAGTGCTATGGTTGAAAAATGGCCGTTGATTTTTTCATATTTTATACATAAAATTTTAACGTAATGTGACATCACAGAAAGGATTACGATCATGACTTGGGAAGTATTAAGTATGATTGGCACCATCGCCTTTGCGATTAGCGGAGCCATTGTTGCTATGGAAGAAGAATACGATATTTTAGGTGTGTACATCCTCGGAATTGTAACGGCATTCGGCGGCGGTGCTGTACGCAACGTATTAATCGGCGTACCTGTATCCATTCTATGGCAACAACAAACACTTTTTTTGATTGCGTTTATCGCGATGACGATTGTCTATTTATTCCCGCAAAAAATGTTGCCGCATTGGCAACGTTGGGGCAACTTTTTCGACGCCCTCGGACTTTCAGCTTTCGCCATTCAAGGGGCACTATATGCCGTTCAAATGAATCGACCATTAAGCGCAGTTATTGTTGCTGCTGTACTAACAGGAAGCGGAGGCGGAATGATTCGCGATGTATTAGCAGGAAGAAAGCCTCTTGTATTACGTGATGAAATTTATGCTGCTTGGGCCATTGTAGCTGGCGTTGCGGTTGGAACAGGCATTGCACACTCCTCAATTAGCCTGTATGTATTGTTTGTTGTCGTTGCCGCGTTGCGCATTTTATCGTACACATATAACTGGAAATTGCCGAATAAATCATTAAAATTAGGGAATTAAAACAGGGGACCCAAATACCGTCCCCTGTTTTTTACTGTCCCCACCGCTCGACAATGGTCGCGGTTGCCATGCCGTGCCCGATATAAATCGTTAATAAGCCGTAGCGCCCCTTTCGTCGTTCGAGTTCGTGAACGAGCGACGTCATCAGTTTCACACCCGTTGCCCCAAGCGGATGACCTAACGCAATCGCACCACCGTTGACATTTACTTTGGAAAGTGAAACGCCAATTTCTTTTTGCCAAGCAAGGACGACAGACGCGAACGCTTCGTTAATTTCAATGAGGTCGATAGCGTCCATTGTGAGATTCGCTTTTTGTAATACTTTTTTCGTTGTCGGAATGACACCATCTAGCATGTACGTCGGATCAGAGCCAACAACTGTTTGAGCGACAATTTTTGCTTTCGGCCTCAAACCGAGTCGAATCGCTGTTTCCCGCTCCATGAGCAACACCGCCGCCGCACCGTCGCTCATTTGGCTTGCGTTCCCAGCAGTAATTTTCCCGTTTTGTTTAAAGACCGGCTTCAATGCTGCCAGCGCTTCAAGCGACGTATCTTGGCGCGGCCCTTCATCAATTGTCACGATGATGTCGTTCCCATCTTTATCAAGCCCGATGACCGATACCATTTCTTCGATGAAACGACCTTCTGCTTGCGCCCGAAGCGCCCGCTGGTGGCTTTCGTACGCATATGCATCTAACTGTTCTCGTGTCAATTCGTATTTTTCAGCAATCAGTTCGGCAGAAACACCTTGGTGGACGAATTCGTATTTTTCATGGAGCGACGGTGGAATCGTTTGCTCGTTTCCATCGCTTAAAATCGGAACTTTTGTCATACTTTCCACCCCAGCCGCAATCGCGATGTCCATATCGCCTGATTTAATTTCCTGCGCAGCGAAATGAAGCGCCTGCTGGCCTGAACCGCACATCCGGTTAATTTGCACCGCGGGAACTTCTATCGGAAAGCCTGCCTCAAGCGCTGCTAAACGCCCGATATTATACCCTTGCTCGCCAATCGGCGTTACGCATCCCATCACAATATCTTCAATCAATTGCTTTTCCACCCCAGCACGCTTAACAACTTCCTCAAGCACAATGGCCGCTAAATGAACCGGATGTTTGTCGCGAAACACCCCGTTTCGCTTGCCGACAGGAGTGCGTACCGCTTCGACAATGACTACTTCACGCATGCTTTTCCCTTCTTTCATTCGTATGTGTAAAATCCTTTGCCTGTTTTTCGTCCGAGATGCCCTGCTTCGACAAGTTTACGGAGCGTCTGTGGCGGACGAAACCGGTCGCCATATGCTTCTGTCATATTTTCGCTGACAAACAACATCGTATCTAACCCGACTAAATCGGCAAGTTCAAGCGGTCCCATCGGATAATTCAGCCCAAGGCGAATCGCTTTATCGATATGCTCTGCGGAAGCGATTCCTTCTTCGTACATGCGAATGCATTCGATCATATGTGCAGCTAGCGCTCTTGTTGTCACAAATCCTTGCATATCTTTTACGATGACTGTTTCTTTGCCGATGGATTCCGATAGCTGTTGAATCGCTTCAATCGTCTGCTCGGACGTCGCCACGCCTTTCACAATCTCAATGAGCTTCATTACTGGCGCTGGATTAAACCAATGCATGCCGACGACTTGGCTCGGACGCTTCGTCGCTGCAGCAATCGCCGTAACGCTTAATTCCGACGTATTTGTCGCTAAAATCGCTTCTTGTTTCGCATAACGGTCAAGCTGTTCAAACACTTGTTTTTTGAGCGGCAAATGTTCTGGCACCGCTTCGACGACAACATCTGCTTCTTTTACTGCTTCTTGCAAGTTCGTTTCCGTTTGAATGCGAGAAAGAATAGCCGATGCCTCTTGTTCTTGTAGTTTACCAGCCTTGACAAAACGAGAAAGGCTTTTTTGAATGGACTGTATTCCTTTTTCAAGCGCCGCATCAGAAATATCGTATAAATAAACTGTTTTTCCGCCCATCGCTAACGACTGGGCGATGCCGCTTCCCATTAAGCCAGCACCGATGACTGCAATTGTTTGCATCCCTACTCCCCCCTATTGAACGTTTGTAAAATAATCGCGCAGTTGTTCACGTAATTTCATTTTTAAAAATTTTCCGACACTCGTTTTCGGAATTTCACTCATAAAGACGATGTCATCTGGCAGCCACCATTTCGCAAATTGCGGACGTAAAAAGTCGTATAGCTCCTCTTTTGTCACATGTTTTCCTTCTTTTACTACGACGCAAGCGATCGGGCGTTCTTGCCATTGTGGATGCGGCACGGCAACAACTGCTGCTTCAAATACCGCTTCATGCGCCATAAGCGCATTTTCTAAATCGACAGACGAAATCCATTCCCCGCCGCTTTTAATGACGTCTTTCGTCCGATCGACAATGTAATAAACGTTTTTTGTCCGTTGACAATATAATGGTCGCCTTGTTTCACCGCCGTTGTTTTGATACCTGCTAAATCAGAACCTGCGCCTGGTTCGGTCATCGCAATGGCGGTGATGAGTTCTCCGGATACACACTTCGGTAGCCATTTCTTCTTTTGTTCTTCTGTGCCGTACGATGCGATATACGGAACGACGATATCGTTATGCAAGCCGATGCCGACAAGGCTAGCCCCTACTCTTTCTAACTCCTCATTGATAACGACCGAATAGCCGAAATCGGCACCAAATCCACCGTACGCTTCATCTACCCACGGACAAAGAAATCCATTCTCTCCCATTTTCCTCCAAAACTCCCGTGGAATGATTCCTTGTTTTTCCCATTCCGCATAAAACGGGTACGCTTCTTTTTGCAAAAACTTTCGGAACGCCTCCCGAAAAATGTGATGTTCTTCATGCAAATAGGTTGCCATGTTGTCCCCACCTTATGATTGCGCCATTTTTTTCATTTGTTCGCGCAATAAAAACTTTTGGATTTTTCCGCTCGCATTGCGTGGCAGTGCCTCTACAAAATAGTACGCGCGCGGTCGTTTGTACGGAGCCAGCTTGTCGCTTTGTTTGCAAAACGCCTCTAATTGTTCAGCGGTAAGCTGTTGGTCTTTTTTGACGACGAAAGCAACGACTTTTTCTCCCCATAGCGCATCTGGCTCTCCAAGCACTGCGACATCAAGCACGCCTTCATGTTCGTAAAGCACGTCTTCTACTTCACGCGGATAGACATTTTCGCCGCCGCTAATAATCATGTCATCGACGCGGTCGGCAACGTATAAATACCCGTCTTCATCCATGTAGCCTAAATCGCCAGAATGATACCAACCTTTATACATCGCTTTTTCCGTCGCATCTTCGCGATTGTAGTAGCCAACCATCATGCATGAGCCTTTGACGATAATTTCGCCGACTTCTCCTGGCGGTAAAATGTCATCGGGGTCAGACGGTTCGTCTTCGCGCGGTTTGGCGATGCGAATTTCATGGTTTAAACACGCACGCCCAGCAGATCCGGCTTTCGTTAACTGCTCATCTTCGTACAAGAACGTCACAGCTGGTCCCATTTCCGTCATGCCGTACGCTTGGATTAAATCAATGCCTAACCGCTCTTTGCATTCTTTCACAAGCACTGGCGCCATCGGAGCAGCTCCGTATAATCCGATGCGAAGCGACGATAAATCATAATCGGACAATTTTTCTTGCAAAAGCATATTCCACATCGTCGGTGCGGCAAATAAGATTGTAATTTGTTCTTGTTCGATGACCGTTAATACTTGTTTCGGGTCGAAATGATGAACAATCACGTTTGTTGCGCCAGCATGGACGCGCGGAAGGAAGCAACAATGCAATTCTGCGCAATGGAACATCGGTGCGGTGACAAGCCCTCGCTCTGTTTCGCGAATGCGCATCACAGAATTACAAATTAAGCTTTGCTCGACCATGTCGCGATGTCGATGCATCACTCCTTTTGGCCTTCCTGTCGTTCCGCTTGTGTACATAATCGCATACAAGTCACGTTCAGAAACATCGATGGCTGGAAGCACGCTATTTGCTCGTTGGGTTTGTCCGTGATAGGAAACAGCGTACGCTGGCGCTTGCCCGTCAATGACCCAAAAAGAAACGTGTGGAAATTCATGATGAATGGCTGTAATTTGTGGTTCAACTGCTTGTTCAAATAACACGATTTTTGGGGTAGCATCCGTTAAAATGTAAGCGATTTCTTTCGGTCGTAAACGAAAATTAATCGGGTTAAAAACAGCGCCGATTTTCGCACACGCAAAAAAAGCAGTGGCAAGTTCTGCCGTATTAAATAACACGGTCGATACACGATCTCCTTTTCGGACTCCCGCTTCTAAGAAAGCGTTTGCAAGTTTGTTCACTTCTTTTTCCCATTGTTCGTACGTATAGCGAAGTCCTGTACGGATATCTACAAGCGCTTCTTTTTTCGGGAATTTCCTTACCGACTGTGAAAATAACTCTCCGATCGTAATGTACAAAAAAATCCCTCCTCACTTTTTTGTATCAATATAGATAATATTTTTTATTTTCAGACTATATTCTACGAAATAAAAAGAAAACCCTTCTTTCGTACATAAAAAATAAGGAAGGTTTCCCTTCCCAATTTATTCAACAACTAAATCACGTTCTCGTATGATCATGAGCTCCTTTTTGTCATAGCGTCCTTCATGTAGTAAACGTACCGCTTGTTTTCGAATTGCTTTTTCAATCAAGTTTCGAATGTAACGACCGTTACTAAACTTCCTTTGGCCCCCCTCTACCAGTAGCTGTTCAATATGTTCACGTAGTTTTCGTTCTGCTTCATTAGTAAGCTCGTATTCTCTTATATGAAGCATTTGTTTTGCAATTTGTACAAGTTCCTCTGCTGTGTAATCAGGAAACTCAAGCATCAATGGAAAGCGTGACGGTAATCCTGGGTTGAGAGATAAAAAATAATCCATCTCAGCCGGATATCCTGCTAAAATCACAACTAAATCATCAGAAAAATCTTCGATTCCTTTTACTAACGTATCGATCGCTTCTTTTCCAAAATCTTTTTCCCCTCCACGTGCTAACGAATATGCTTCATCAATAAATAAAATTCCCCCGCGAGCCTTTTTAATTAAATCACGTGTTTTATTTGCTGTATGACCGATGTATTCACCAACTAAATCGGCACGTTCTGCTTCAATAAAGTGTCCTTTGGATAACACGTTCATTTCTAAAAATAACTTCCCAAGAATACGAGCAACTGTTGTTTTTCCTGTACCTGGGTTCCCTTTAAAAATCATATGAAGCGATTGTTTATTTCCTTTTAATCCGTTCGCTTGACGTGCTTTATTAATATATAACCATGCGTAAATTTCCTTAATTAATTTTTTCACTTCACTTAGTCCAACTAACTCATCTAGTTCCTTCTGAATCTCTTTCAATACTGCATGTTGATGATAATCAATTCGATTGGCCGTTTCTTCTTTCGGTAAATAATTGACGTTTTTAGCATTAAGTACGATATTAATTTGACTTTTCGTTTGCTTCATTGTCAACTCTGACAAGGCGACGTCACCTCTCCTTCACCGTTGCTTCTTTTACTAATATACGCTGTTCATATCCATTTCGTGACAAACGCCTAGCGAAAAAATCGCCCACCTCATTCGGTGAGCGATTTAGCTTACTCGATGTCAATTTTCACATTTTTTTGTGGCGCAAATGTGGAAATCGCATGTTTATAAATTAATTGTTGTTTCCCATCAACTTCCAATAACACAGTAAAATTGTCAAACCCTTTCACTAGACCACGCAATTGAAATCCATTTAACAAAAATACAGTAACCGTTGTTCCTTCCTTGCGCAACTGGTTTAAAAACTGATCTTGAATATTTATTGTGTTTTTCATTGCTTCGTCCTCCTCTTTTCTCTCTACATTACGTCTATATATTCGACTGAAAGCGAAACTTTCCTTCTATGCAATGCAAAATTTCATTTACTCGCACCGAAAACAGCGTATCATCCGTCATATCAAACCATTGAACAGGCATTTGATTGCGAAACCATGTCAATTGGCGCTTCGCATAGCGACGCGAGTTTTGCTTCAATTGTTCAATAGCTTCTTCTAGTGTGATAAGTCCATCTAAATACGAATACAACTCTTTATAACCGATCGCTTGGATGGCCTGACAATCGCGTACACCTTTTTCATGCAATCGTTTCACTTCTTCGATTAATCCTTGAGCAATCATTTGATCTACCCGCTTATTAATACGCTCATATAATTTCTCACGTTCCATCGTCAGTCCAATAAGCGCTGCGTTATAGACGAGCTGCCGCTTTTGTTCTTTTAGCCATTCCGTCATCGTTTTTCCTGTACAATGGTAAATTTCTAATGCACGAATGACGCGACGAACATTATTTGGATGAATACGCTCGGCACTTATCGGATCAATTTTTTTTAATTGTTCATAAAGTTCAATGGACGAACATCGTTCTAGCGATTGACGATACAAATCATTTGATGGAGCACTTGAAAATTGGTAATCATAGATGACAGATTGGATATATAGCCCTGTGCCTCCAACGATGATTGGAAGTTTTCCTCGATTCGTAATCTGTTGAATAAGCGATCGAGCAAGCGTCTGGAATTCTGCAACGGAAAAAGATTCATCCGGCTCTTTTATATCAAGTAAATGATGCGGGATTCCTTCCATTTCTTCTCTTTGAATTTTTGCTGTTCCAATATCTAATCCTCTGTACACTTGCATCGAGTCACCATTAATAATTTCCCCATCTAAACGCTTGGCCAACTCTATACTCATTTTCGTTTTCCCTACAGCCGTTGGTCCAATTAACACAACGACTTTCTCTCCCATAAAACACCACTACTTTCCAATCTAGTTCACATTCACTTATTATAGACAAACGATGTACATTTTATCATCTATATAGGTTGTAATAAAGAATTTCCGATCTCCATGTTCCGTCTTTATCACCTGACAAGCTGGCACGGTGACAAGAAGAGCGAACAATGCCATGTAAAACAAAATTGCAACTTATATATTTCGAAAAAAATTTAGTCTTGGAAACAATGTATCCTCTTTACATGACACGTTTAAACATTTTTTCTAATTCATAAGTAGAAAAATGAATAATAATTGGACGACCATGCGGGCATGTAAATGGATCGCTCGTTTTTCGCAACGATTCAAGCAACGCGAATATTTCGTCGCTACGTAAAAATTGATTCGCTTTAATGGATTGTTTACAGCTCATCATAATCGCAACTTTTTCACGCAACTGCTTCATATCGACTTTTTTCATCGTTAATACTTGTTGAATCATTTCTTCAATCATTGTCGCCTCTTCCCCTTTTGGAAACCATTGGGGATGGGAACGAACAATGAAACTGTTATGACCAAACGGCTCTAAAAATACGCCGCAAGCTGCTAATTCATCACGATGACTGTCAATAAGCAAATACTCACTTGATGAATAAGTGAACGTTAGTGGGATAAGCAACGGTTGCAACTCATTTGTGGCCGTTGCTAATTTTTCGCGAAAATATTCATATTTGATTCGCTCTTGAGCAGCATGTTGATCAATGATATACAATCCATTTTCATTTTGGGCTAAAATATACGTCCCGTGCATTTGTCCAATCGGATATAGCGGTGGAATACGCTCTTGATCTATTTCTTCGAGTTTTTCTACATGAGGTGGTTCCAGGCTCTCTACATTAAGTGACTCCGCATCCACATCGCTAGCACGTTTTTCGTTTTTCTCGAATGCGATTCGCTCATCTGCTTTCTTTGCTAGCTCACTGTATGAGATCGTTCGCTGTGGAACAATGTTCGATTCTTTCACGACATGTTGAAACGAAAACGTTTGTTGCTCCGTCCTCGGCTTTTCTACCCGCGAGACAGTCACTTCAGGTATTAACGTCTTTTTTTGAAATACATCACGAATAGCGTGCTGAACAAGTTCGTTTAATTCGCCTTCCTTGCTAAAGCGTACTTCTAGCTTTGCCGGGTGAACATTCACATCTACAAGGAGCGGATCCATAGCTATATTTAAAAATGCAATGGGATGTCGCCCGATCGGGAGAAGCGTATGATACCCTTCTTCAATTGCCTTGTATAACGGATAATTTTTTACATATCGACCATTTACAATCGTTGTCATATAATTGCGAGAAGCGCGCGTCACCTCTGGCAACGAAACATAGCCATCAATCGTAAAATCAATCGTTTCAGCGTGAATGGCAACCATTTTTTTTGCAACCTCAAATCCGTAAATCGCAGCTAACACTTGTCGCACATCACCATTTCCGTTCGTATAAAACAGTTGTTTTCCATTATGTGTCAAACGAAATGAAATGTGTGGATGGGCAAGCGCCAAACGGTTCATCACATCAACAATATGCCCTAGTTCCGTATGAATCGTTTTCATATACTTTAAGCGAGCTGGCGTATTGAAAAATAAGTGTGAAACAATAATATCCGTTCCTTTTCGACTGCTCGTCCGACCGCTCTGTATAAGTTCTCCACCTTTCAACACAACAAACGTTCCTGGACGTTCACCCGTGCTCGTTTTTAATTCTAAATGCGAGACGGATGCAATACTTGGTAAAGCTTCCCCTCTAAAACCAAGCGTACGAATGCGGAACAAATCCGCCTCATCTTTAATTTTGCTCGTTGCATGTCGTTCAAACGCTAAAAAACAATCTTCTTCCTCTAATCCATCTCCATTGTCAACAACGCGAATTTTCGTTAGTCCCGCCTCTTCTAACTCCACCTCAATGATTGTGCTATGGGCATCAATCGCATTTTCAACAAGCTCTTTTACAACGGAGGCTGGCCGCTCAACAACTTCCCCCGCCGCAATTTTATTCGCTAACGCATCATCGAGCTTACGAATTTTCCCCACGTTTTCCCTCCTTTCATTTTAGCAGTTTTTGAATTTCGTATAGTTTATTCATTGCTTCAAGCGGTGTCATATCAAGCAAGTTGATGGATTGAATACGCTTGATCACTTCCTTTTCTTTTTTAGATACGCTCGAACGTGTTTCATCGTTTGTTTCAAGAAATATGCTTAACTGTTGAAACTCTTCTTCCTTTTCTTTTACAACGGGAGCTGTATTTGTTTCAAACTCGTGTAAAATTTGTTCCGCTCGCTTAATTAAATCAAACGGCAACTTGGCTAATTGTGCGACATGAATGCCATAACTTTTATCAGCTGGACCCTCTTTAATTTTATGCAAAAAAATGACGGTTCCATTTTCCTCAATGGCACTAACGTGAACATTTTTCAAACGCGGCAATTGTTTTTCAAGCGCTGTTAATTCATGATAATGAGTGCTAAACAATGTTTTCGCACCAATTCGATCGTGGATGTATTCAATCATCGCTTGAGCGAGCGCCATGCCATCGTATGTGGATGTTCCACGTCCAATTTCATCAAATAACACAAGGCTATTTTGTGTCGCGTGCACGATGGCGTTACGTGCCTCTAACATTTCAACCATAAATGTACTTTGGCCTGCGACTAAATCATCAGCCGCCCCGATACGCGTAAACACTTGATCAAAAATAGGTAATATCGCTTCTTCTGCTGGGACAAAACAGCCAATTTGCGCCATAATAGCTGTTAATGCAATTTGACGCATATATGTGCTTTTTCCAGACATATTTGGTCCTGTAATAAGTAACATTTCTCGTTCGGCATCCATATAGCAATCGTTCGGAACGTATACGTTAGATCCTAGCACTTTTTCGACAACAGGATGTCGTCCTTGCTGAATGACAAGGCGGCGATCATGGGAAAACTGCGGTCTACAGTAGTTATATTTTTCACTCACCGTAGCAAAACATTGTATCACATCTAATTGACTAATGTATTTAGCTAATTTTTGTAAACGCACAATATATTGTTTTACTTGTTCGCGAATAGAAACAAACAGCTCATATTCTAACTCTATACTCTTTTCTTCTGCTTCTAAAATAAGTGCTTCTTTTTCTTTCAGCTCTTTCGTCACAAATCGTTCGGCGTTAGCTAACGTTTGTTTGCGCTCATATCGTCCTTCCGGCAACAAATGTAGGTTCGCTTTTGTTACTTCGATATAGTATCCAAACACTCGGTTATAACCAATCTTTAACGATTTAATTCCAGTTAATTCCCGCTCCCTCGTCTCTAACTGCGCGATCCACGTTTTTCCATTTCGACTTGCATCTCGAAATCGATCGAGCGCTTCGTTATAACCATCTTTAATGATGCCCCCCTCTCTCACGGAAAGAGGTGGATTTTCCTCAATCGCTTCTTCTAACAATCGAACAAGATCCTCGCATGCGTCCAAATGTTGAGCAAAGGCTTGAACATGTTCATCATGAATTTGCATAAGAAGAGTAGAAATCATTGGCACTTGCTTTAACGATTTTTTTAATTGAATTAAATCGCGCGCGTTAACATTCCCAAATGCTACACGCCCAGCTAATCGTTCTAAATCATATACCCCACGAAGATGCTCGCGCAATTCTTGACGTTCAAAATAGCTTATCTGAAGTTGTTCAACAAGATGCAACCGCTGCTCAATTTTTTCACGGTCTAACAACGGACGGTCAATCCATTGCTTAAGCAATCGCCCCCCCATCGCTGTCATCGTTTCATCAAGAAGCCAAAAAAGTGAGCCGTTTTTTCCTTTCGCACGAATCGTTTCAGTTAACTCTAAGTTTCGTTTGGAGTACACATCAATTTTCATATACGCATCCACTTCATACAATTCTACTGGCTGCAAATGAGCTAAACTCCGCTTTTGTGTTTTGATTAAATAGTTGAACAGTCGTCCACATGTCACTAATAATTTTTCTTGCTTCAAGTGGGATACAATAGATTGACAAGCATTCGGAATCGTTGTTTCATCTTCGCATGAAATCGTCAAAGCATATCGTTCCTGCAAAAATTGACATTGCTCTTTATACGCTGTCGCAACAACTAATTCTTTTGTTCCGATGGAGTAAATCTCGTTCAATACATCTTCGAACGAATGGAGCAACGTCATCCGGCTTTCCCCTGTTGTTAAGTCAGCATAAGCAATACCATACGTACCATCTTCAAATGATGTTAGTGAGGCTAAATAGTTGTTCGCTTTCTCTTCCAGTTGCTTCCCTTCCATGACTGTTCCAGGGGTAATGAGCTGAACAACTTCCCGACGCACAACTCCTTTCGCTGTTTTTGGATCTTCAACTTGTTCACAAATAGCAACTTTATATCCTTTTTCAATTAAACGTTCAATATACATGGCGGCAGAATGATAAGGCACCCCGCACATCGGCACTCGCTCTTCTCCACCACCATCCCGACTTGTAAGAGTAATTTCTAACTCTTGTGATGCTTTAATCGCATCATCAAAAAACATTTCATAAAAATCACCGAGACGAAAAAAAAGAAATGCGTCTTTATATTGTGACTTAATTGCTAAATATTGTTGAATCATTGGTGTATAAGTCATCATCTTTCCTCCAACACCCAAAATATTGACTTCAATTATTATAACAAAAATAAAAACTAGGAAGAATAAACTTCCTAGTTTTTATTGCTTCCTTCTTGAAGAAGCTCCTCGTCTAACTGTTCTAATTCCGCGTCAATGTCTTCATCGACTTCGTCTGGTGACGTATCAACTACTGCAATACGAACCTTTGTTTCTCCGACGACTTCTGCTACAAACTCTCGCTCCACTTCAACAGTTACTTTATTCCCCGTTGGGGCAATCGTACATTCTAGACAATTTGGTTGTTGCACAACGCGCGCAATGACCTCTTGTTCTTCACTAATAAGCTCTTCGTTCCGATACTTTAATGGAATTACATCTGTGTACGACACCGTTTCTGTCAACACTTCCGTTTTCGTATTATCGTTGTATGAGTACCACACGTTTACATCATACTTCCCATGAATTTCAACACTACGATCTACTTTTTTTGCTTCATACCGATGGTTAATGATCCAGCAACCGAGCACGCTCGTTGGACGATGTTGTGCAGAAACCGTATGCGTTGACTGCGTAAACTTCCGCCCTTTTCCCACAACCGCCTTCGTAATAATCTCTCTGTATTCAGACATGGAACAAACCCTCCTCAAAAAATGCATTGTTCATTCTATCCTATGCACTAGTAACCAAAAAGTGTACAATAAAAAACAATCATTCCGTATAGTTCATTGTATGCAGCGGATGAGAAATATGTACAAAAACATAAAAAAGAGCCCATGTAAAATGGACTCTTTAATGGCAATGACCACAATGACTATGCTTCACTTGAGCTCCTGTTTCCCCGCGCAGCACGTCGCCACCCGTCGATGTAATAATTTCATCCGTCACCGTCTTTGAAATGGTCGAAGCAACAAGCTGCAACAAATCATTAATTTCTACTTGTGATTGTTTGAATTGCTCTACAATTGGAATGTCTGATAGTTGCTCATATATGTCATCAATTTGCGCTTCAACTTTTTTTAACGCCTCAGTCTTTCCGTAATGTTGTAAATTTACAGCTTGTTTTTGTAAAGACTTAATTTTAGTGATCATCGTACGCACTTTTTCATTTTCATGAATTTTTGCCTCTGCCTGTTTAAAAATCTCAACTTCTTCCGTTTCAGCGATCATTTTAGCTAACTCTCTTGCTTTTTGTACGATCTCATCTTTCGTATATTTCGCCACGTTATTTCACCTCAATCGCTTATTCTACCATTTCTCCGTTTAATGTCCATGTTTTCGCTTCAGTAATCCGCACGTTTACAAGTTGACCGATCGCAGACTTTGGACCAATAAAATTAACAAGTTTGTTTTTGCGCGTGTATCCTGCAAGAACATTCGGGTTGTTTTTGCTTTCTCCCTCTACTAATACTTCGACAACTTGTCCTTCATATTCCTTCATTTTTTTCGCAGAAATTTCGTTGACTAATGCATTTAACCGTTGCAGACGTTCTTTTTTCACTTCCATCGGTACGTTATCAACCATTTTTGCTGCTGGCGTCCCTTCACGCGGCGAGTAAATGAACGTAAACGCAGAATCAAATTCAACTTCGCGATATAACGACAACGTTTCTTCAAATTGCTCGTCCGTCTCATTTGGGAAACCGACAATAATATCTGTCGTGAGTGCCACACCTGGAATCGCCTCTTTAATTTTACGAACAAGCTCTAAATATTGTTCACGTGTATATTTCCGTGCCATCATTTTTAACACTTCGCTACTTCCAGATTGGACTGGTAAGTGAATATGCTCGACTAAATTTCCACCTTTCGCCAACACCTCGATTAAATGATCGTCAAAATCGCGCGGATGACTTGTTGTGAAACGAATGCGTGGAATATCGATCTTGCGCAATTCATCCATTAAATGGCCAAGACCGTATTTCATATCAGTAAAATCTTTTCCATATGCGTTGACGTTTTGACCTAAAAGAGTAATTTCTTTATATCCTTGTGCCGCTAAATGACGTACTTCTTGAATAATATCTTCTGGACGACGGCTTCGCTCTTTTCCTCGCGTATACGGAACGATACAGTACGTACAAAACTTATCGCAGCCGTACATAATGTTAACCCATGCTTTAATGTTCCCTTTCCGCACTTTTGGTAAATTCTCGATGACATCGCCTTCCTTTGACCAAACTTCTACAACCATTTCTTTTGACATATACGCTTCTTTCAAAATGTAAGGAAGGCGGTGAATGTTATGAGTACCAAAAATCATGTCAACATATTGGAACTGCTTTAAAATTTTATTAACAACCGACTCCTCTTGTGACATACAGCCACATACCCCGAGCAATAAGTCTGGGTTGTTTTGCTTAAGAGGTTTTAAGTGGCCGATTTCCCCAAACACTTTATTTTCCGCGTTTTCACGAATTGCACACGTATTTAACAAAATGACATTGGCATCTTCAGGACGATCCGTTGGCTCATAGCCGAGAGCCATAAAAATTCCCGCCATCACTTCTGTATCGTGTTCATTCATTTGACAGCCGTACGTACGAATATAAAACTTTCGCCCATTCCCCATGCCGCGGAATTCTTCAGGAATAGAAAAATCTTTATGATATTTCACTTCCTCTTTTCCCCGTTTTTTCGCTTCCTTCAGAGACGGTGGGACAAATACAGTCGAAAAATATTTTTCATAGTCTTGGCTCGTTTTTTGCTTCAAGCGATGTAAATTCTCATCCAAGGCGGATTTTTTGTCCGTTGGATGATCTGTTTCAATTTGTGCTGTGTACTGTAAACGTTGTTTTTCGTTCATCGGTATTCTCCTTTCTTTTGTTCATAGATGCACACTAACATAGTATATTATTTTCCGAGCGTTTAAACAATGTTTTTCCATAAAAAAGAGGATGGTTTTCACCACCCTCTTTTTCTACATAAACTCCGCAACAAGTTGATCGAATTTTTCTTTACTGATTGTTAAATCCGCTTCTGTCAATGGTTTCTCGCTATAACCTGGCACAAGGTCTTGGTACGATTGACGTTCTTTGTTTTGATAAATGAGCCCTGTCACAAGTCCTTTATGCTTCATTAACGTTTGCATCGCCATCTCTCGGTTAGATGGGTCATATCCTTCGATCGAGCTTAAGCTCGTTAAATTGTCTTTAAACCAATCATAAGTGTTCACTTTGTTGTATGTGACGCACGGGCTAAACACGTTAATGAGCGAAAAGCCTTTATGCTTTATACCTTCCTCGATTAGCTGCGTCAACTCTTTTAAGTCACTAGAAAAGCTTTGGGCGACGAATGTTGCCCCAGCTGTTAACGCCATTTCCATAACCGATAGGGCTGGTTCTACTGAGCCTTGAGGCGTACTCTTCGTTTTAAAACCAACCTCACTGCGCGGAGATGTTTGTCCTTTTGTCAAGCCGTAAATTTGGTTATCCATAACGATGTACGTAATGTCGATATTGCGTCGAATCGCGTGAATCGTGTGACCCATTCCAATCGCAAATCCGTCGCCATCACCACCAGCCGCAATGACAGTTAAGTCGCGATTTGCCATTTTTACCCCTTGAGCAATTGGGAGGGCACGGCCGTGCACACCGTGAAAACCGTATGAGTTAATGTAACCAGAAATACGACCGGAACAACCGATACCAGATACAACAACTAGTTCGTGTGGTTCAAGTCCAACGTTAGCGGCAGCACGTTGAATCGCTGCTTGCACGGAAAAGTCGCCACAACCTGGACACCAGTTCGGTTTAATGTTATTACGGAAATCTTTAAATGTCGCCATGTTTAAAACAACTCCTTGCATTTTGTATAAACTTCGTGCGGTAAGAACGGATTGCCGTCATATTTCAGCACGTTAAACACTTTTTCAGCATGTCCAACGTTCATTTTCAAAATGTTAGCAAGTTGTCCTGTTGCGTTATTTTCAACAACAACTACTTTTTTCGCTGACTGCACAAGCGGCAACATTTCTTCCGTTGGGAACGGATGAATGAGACGAACATGAGCGTGGTTTACTTTTATACCGTCGCGCTCTAAACGTTCCATCGCCTCTTCAATCGCCCCACGCGTCGAGTTAAACCCAACGATCAATAAATCCGCATCTTCATGCTGCACATGTTTATGAACTGGTGTCGGGAATTGAAGATGTTTTAGCTTCCGTAAACGCTTATCCATTTGCACAATACGATTTGCTGCTACTTCGGATGGACGGCCCGTCTCATCGTGCTCGACACCTGTCACATGGTGAATTCCATTTTTCATACCTGGCAATACGCGAGGTGACACGCCATCTTCTGTCACTTCATATCGCTTGAAGCAACCTTTATCCGGAATTTCAGGAAGTTCTCCTGTGACAAGCTTACCGCGACGAATATCAATTTTATCGTACTCAAGCGGCTCTACTGTTTGCTTTCCTAACGAGAGCTGTAAGTCTGTTAAAACGATAACTGGGCATTGATACTCTTCCGCAATGTTAAACGCTTCGATCATATCATAAAACGCCTCTTGTACAGTACTTGGCGCCATGACTACTTTCGGAATCTCTCCATGCGTACCGTAAATCATTGCCATTAAATCAGATTGTTCTTGTTTTGTCGGTAGACCTGTGCTCGGACCGCCGCGTTGCGTATCAACGATAACGATTGGCGTTTCTGTAATCCCAGCTAATCCGATCGCTTCCATCATGAGCGAAAGACCCGGCCCAGCAGAAGCAGTTAACGTGCGTACTCCTGCGTAATTTGCACCGATAGCCATTGTACACGCCGCAATTTCATCTTCTGTTTGAATGACCGTACCACCGAACTGTGGAAGCTTTTTAATTAAATATTCCATAATTTCAGAAGCTGGCGTAATTGGATAAGCAGCCATGAAGCGCGCGCCACCAGCTAGAGCACCGAGCGCAATGGCGTCATTCCCAATCATAAACATTCTCTTTTTGCCGTCCGCTTTTTCAAGTTGCATTAATTGAATATTTTCACCAAGTTGTTCACGCATAAACTGAGCGCCCGCTCTGATCGCTTCCATGTTTTTTGCAACAACTTGTTCACCTTTGCGACCGAAAATCTCCTGAACGACCCCTTCGTATACACGAATGTCAAGACCGAGTACTGCGCTTGAGGCTCCGACTGCAACCATGTTTTTCATTAATGCTGTCCCTAGCCCTGTTGCAATATCAGTGAATGGAACCGCATACAACTTAGCTCTTGACTCGTCTGGAATCGTCGGATTAAACTTCGCATCCGCAATAACGATCCCACCTTGACGCAACTCATGAAAGTTGAAATCAATCGTCTCTTGGTCAAAAGCTACTAATATATCAAGATCATCGGCAATTGAACGAACTTGTGTCGTGCTAACACGAATTTTATTGTTCGTGTGACCACCTTTAATTCGAGATGAAAAGTGGCGATAACCGTATAAATAGTAGCCTAGTCGGTTGAGCGCAATGGAGAATATCTCCCCTGTACTTTCAATACCTTCCCCTTGTTGTCCTCCAACTTTCCACGAAAGTTGACTAATCATGTCTTACACCCCTTTAAAGTTCCATCAATTGTAACATTACATTGTACGATTATAAGTGTAGCACTTTTCCAAGAAAAGCTCTACCATTTCACATTGATTTTTTTCGAAAAATTTCATATACTAAACGCTTTCATTCTAGCCCTATTGAAAAGAAATTGCAACATATTTGTTACAAAAGTGTGAATTTCTTTTTCATTTTTTATTGAGGAATTCGCTCATAAAAATTACAAAACAAAAACTTTTTCACTTGTTCTTCTTTAAAATGCTTTAACAATTCGTCAATAAAATGTGTGTAGTGCGCAACGTTTCCTAATTGTTCGACCGTTTCAAAAATGCCATCAAAGTCAGATCCGAACCCGATATGGTTTTCTCCACCTAACGAACAAATATGATCAATATGACGGAGCACATCTGTTACTGTCGTTTTCTGGACATCATGACGCAAAAATTGCGGCACAAACGTCACACCAATCACCCCGTTTTTCTTAATGAGCGCTTGAATTTGATCATCGCGCAAATTGCGGGGATGCGGACAAACTGTATAAGCATTCGAGTGTGAAGCAATCGGGTAATGAGCCAATTCAATGACATCCCAAAACGCACGTTCACTTAAATGCGACACATCTGTCCAACATTGTTGTTCATTTAACAAATGAACAACATCTTTTCCAAATTTGGTTAATCCACCACCACGTTGTTCAAGTGCACCGTCAGCTACCATGTTGGCATCATTCCATGTTAATCCAACGGAACGAACGCCGAGACGGAGCAATGTACGCAATTGTATTAAGCTTTCTCCAATCGCTTCACATCCTTCCAATGTAAGCATAGCCCCAACTTCATTTGGCTGCAATTGATCAATTTCTCTTTTTGAGCGGACCATTTTCATATTTGGTTGTGAAACAATTTTCTCATAAAAATAATCAACCATCTCTAAAGCGACAAAAAAGCGCGACTCCGGTCTTACTTGTTTCGGAATATAAATCGCAAACGCTTGTACAGTTACTCCCGCCTGTTTCAAGCCATCGTACGTCACATGTAACGATGTGCTCCGTTCAAATGACAAATGTTGATCACAAAATAATTGGTATAAAACATCACAATGAGCATCAAATATACGCACAACCATCCCTCCATTAGACGCGTTCAGTTCCAAAACAATCATAAGATAAAAATAACCTGTTTGCTTTTAAGCAAACAGGTTTATGTTTATTAACGCGGTTCAACGATCAGTTTGATCGCCGTCCGCTCCTCTCCATCAATTTGAATATCCGTAAACGCAGGAATACAAATGAGATCGACTCCGCTCGGTGCTACGAATCCTCGCGCGATCGCTACTGCCTTAACGGCCTGATTCAATGCACCTGCGCCAATGGCTTGAATTTCAGCGGCACCGCGTTCTCTTAACACGCCTGCAAGTGCACCAGCTACGGAATTAGGATTAGATTTTGCTGAAACTTTTAATATTTCCATTTCTAGTTCCCCCTCGTTTCTTACAATTGCTTATAAAAAGCTGTACTATTCATTATATATTCATCCCTGTTTGCTTGTATTCCTGCTACACTATGTATTTTTTCAGAAAAATATAAAAAGAGGGACTAATCAAAATAAGGGTGATCATCATTAATCATGATACGCTGAATTGATTTTGTTTTTCCATTTTTTTCGTCCAATTCAATAAGGACAGCGTTCAATTGCGTCCTCCCTGCCGTAACTTCAAAACGCACCGGCAAACCTGTTAAAAATTTGCGCAGTACTGCCTCACGATCTACTCCTAAAACACCATCATAAGGCCCGGTCATGCCGACATCGGTGATATAACCTGTTCCATTTGGCAAAATACGTGAATCAGCTGTTTGAACGTGTGTATGCGTGCCGACAACAGCGCTTACTCGGCCGTCTAAATGCCATCCCATCGCTTGTTTCTCACTCGTGGCTTCCGCATGAAAATCAACAAAAATAAACGGGGTGCGGGCAAGAGCTATTTCCACTAATTCGTCTGCTTTTTTGAACGGGCAATCGATCACTGGCAAAAATGTTCTTCCTTGCAAACTAATTACAGCTATTTCATACCCTTCGACATGAATGAACACCATTCCTTTTCCAGGTGTACCAGCTGGAAAATTAGCTGGGCGAACGAGCATTTTTGCTTGATCAATAAATTCGAAAACTTCTCGATTGTCCCATGCGTGGTTACCAAGCGTTACAACATGCACCCCGATTTCTAAAAAGCGACGGTATATTTTTTCTGTAATTCCCTTTCCCCCCGCTGCATTTTCCCCATTTACAATAACCACATGTGGCTTGTATTTCTCTTTAAGTTTTGGCACGTATTCATCAACCATTTTCCGCCCCGGCTGTCCTACGACATCACCGATAAATAATATTTTCATTTTATTACCCTTTCTATACTTATGATCTCTATTTTTCAGTTTCTCACAAAATAAAATGTTTATCAATACGAAAAAGCTACCCCCAACAAGAGGTAGCTTATTTTGCATATTCAACAGCTCGTGTTTCGCGAATGACTGTAACTTTAATATGACCTGGGTAATCTAGCTCTTCTTCAATACGTTTACGAATATCTCGCGCTAAACGATGCGCTTCCAAGTCATCGATCATATCCGGCTTTACCATAATCCGAATTTCACGTCCCGCTTGGATGGCGTACGACTTCTCAACACCTTCATATGACTCGGCGATTTCTTCAAGCTTTTCAAGTCGACGAATGTAGTTCTCTAACGTTTCGCTACGAGCACCTGGTCGGGCTGCGGATAGAGCGTCCGCTGCAGCAACAAGAACAGCGATAATGGAAGTCGGTTCTGTATCACCATGATGTGAAGCGATGCTGTTAATAACTACTGGATGTTCTTTATATTTCGTTGCTAATTCTACGCCAATTTCGACATGACTTCCTTCAACCTCATGGTCAACCGCTTTTCCAATGTCATGGAGAAGACCTGCGCGGCGGGCAAGCATTTCATCTTCTCCAAGCTCAGCTGCCATTAAGCCAGCTAAATATGCGACTTCCATCGAATGCTTCAGCACATTTTGCCCGTAGCTCGTACGGAACTTCAATCGCCCTAAAATTTTAATTAAGTCTGGATGTAATCCGTGAACCCCCACTTCAAACGTCGTTTGTTCTCCAACCTCGCGAATATGCTCATCCACTTCTCTTCTTGCCTTTTCGACCATTTCTTCAATGCGCGCTGGATGAATACGCCCGTCTTGAACAAGCTTATCCAACGCAATACGCGCAGTTTCACGACGGATGGGGTCAAAGCCAGATAAAATGACTGCTTCTGGCGTATCATCAATGATAAGGTCAATTCCTGTTAACGTTTCTAACGTACGGATGTTACGCCCTTCTCGTCCGATAATACGTCCCTTCATTTCGTCATTCGGTAAGTTTACAACGGATACCGTCGTTTCTGCCACATGGTCAGCAGCACAACGTTGAATGGCAAGGGATAAAATTTCCTTTGCTTTTTTATCCGCCTCTTCTTTCACTCTCGTTTCCGCTTCTTTGACCATGAGCGCGATTTCGTGCGAAAGTTCTTTCTCCACACGCTCTAAAATAATTTGGCGTGCTTCTTCACGCGTTAGACTGGAAATGCGCTCAAGCTCTGCTTGTTCTTTTCGAACGAGTTCTTCCACTTTGCTTTCCATCTCTTCAATATGCTGTTGTCTTTCATTGAGAGAATTCTCTTTCTTCTCAAGCAATGCTTCTCGCTTGTTTAAAGATTCATCTTTTCGGTCGAGATTCTCTTCCTTCTGTAACAAACGGTTTTCCTGTTTTTGTAATTCACTTCTTCGTTCGCGAATTTCTCGTTCCGCTTCGACGCGAAGTTTGTGAATTTCATCCTTTGCTTCAAGGAGCGCTTCTTTTTTCAATGCGTCTGCTTCTCGTTTCGCTTCTTCGATCATTTGTTTGGCAGCCGCTTGAGCACCGCCAATTTTTGCCTCGGCAATGGATTTACGAACAAAAAAGCCAACAACTGCACCGACGACTAGGGCAAGCAAAGCGGAGATGATCATTTCACTCATTGTCTTCACCTCCTCTTGCTATAAATTCGTTTCTTTATCAATGTCGGCATGTACATTGCAACCATTCAACATACACTTCAAAATTGTCAAATATACATGTACATTTTAAAGGTGACCTTCCATATTGTCAAGGCTTGTCATTGTGGGAAAGCGTTTCATATCGTTTTATTTTCCAAAAAAAGAGGGTGTTCCAAAAATAACGGAGCACCCTTTCCATAATTATATATGCACATAATCACTTTTTTATTGAAGCAAGGCGACCTTTTTAATCAATTTTTTACTCTAAAAAGTCTAGATCATCTTCGCGCACAGATGTCGTCGATGCCCCTGCTGTAATGCCATAATGTTGGCGAATTTCACGCGCAATTTCTTCCATAATGTGTGGATTTTCCTTTAAAAATTGTTTTGCATTTTCTCGCCCTTGTCCTAATCGCTCATCTTTATATGAATACCAAGCGCCACTTTTTTGAATAATGTCGAGTTCAGCACCCATATCAATAATTTCGCCTTCTTTTGAAATTCCTTCGCCATACATAATATCTACATCCGCTGTTTTAAACGGAGGCGCCACTTTGTTTTTCACGACTTTAATTTTCGTCTTATTTCCAACCATATCGTTGCCTTGTTTAATTTGTTCTGCACGACGCACTTCTAAACGAACAGACGCATAAAACTTCAATGCACGACCTCCAGGAGTTGTCTCTGGCACATCCTATAGATTTACCATCTCTATAGGGTGGACTATATCTTCATCTCCAAACATGGAGAGCCTTGCGCTTCCAGCAGTAGCCTATCCTCTGCTGTACCCTACTCAGTGGCAACATATGCCCCTTTCGGTAGTCTCTACACCTTCCTTACTATAAAAGTAGTAAGGCTTGGCACGGTATTACCCCATAAATCTTGGAGGGCTCCACCGTTAGCACGAAGTATACAAACTTCGCACACCCCTAGGCAATCGGGTTCACAAGGTTTTTTTCTTGCTATCACTAGCAAGGGAAACCCAGAGTAAATTGCTTAATTTTTTCTGTTACATGTTCAATATTTTGTAGTTCTTTTTCGTATATAACCAAATAACGATAGCCTTTTTTTGATAAATATTCTCTCTTTCTAACATCTCGATCTTGTACCTTTTTTGTTGAGTGAGCCCATTCACCATGGACATCGATACAATGTTTTCTTCCAAGATAAAAATCAATAGACCATTTATCTATTCGTTTTTGTTTTATATACGCTAGATCAAGTTGTTCAAGAATTTGTTCAACCTGTTGCTCGATTTGTGTATCAAAGTTTTTCCGTCGAACCTTCACCCCAAGTTCTTTTCTTCTCTTTGCCACACAAGTATCAGTTACACCATACTTTTTAGCAATCTCTACGTGGGATAAATAAGGATTTCTTAACTCCCTCTCAACCTCTTCTGTTTTGGGTAAATACACCTTCCAATGTCTCTGCCTCTGTATTCCTAAAAGTTTGACGATTTCCCCAATCCTTCGAGGATCTAACCGTGTTTCACGCGATATTTCGGTTAATTTCTTGTTCGAATTTTGAACGATATAATCAACTTGCCACTGCTCTATATTTCTAAATGTTCTATTTCCCACTTTAACAACCAAATCATATCTCCTCCTAGAGAGAGGATATAGAAAGAACTACAATTTGTGAACATGTAACGAAATTAAGCAACCATATATCGATTTCCAAACATAACTCCCACTTTTTCCCTTATTTGGTTAATGAAGATGGCGATCGTTTTAGATTTGTTGATGGCGCCTGATAGTTTACGTAGCGCCTGGGACATAAGGCGCGCTTGCAATCCGACGTGGGAATCGCCCATCTCGCCTTCAATTTCCGCTTTTGGAACAAGAGCTGCAACTGAGTCGATGACGATAATGTCAACCGCCCCGCTTCGCACAAGTGCCTCAGCAATTTCTAGCGCTTGTTCCCCTGTATCTGGCTGCGAAAGCAACAGTTCATCGATATTGACCCCTAATTTTTCAGCATAAATAGGGTCTAACGCATGTTCTGCATCAATAAACGCAGCTTGACCTCCTTGCTTTTGCACTTCGGCAATCGCATGAAGAGCAACCGTTGTTTTACCTGAAGATTCCGGACCATAAATTTCAATAATACGTCCGCGTGGATATCCTCCGACTCCTAACGCAATATCAAGAGCAAGGGAACCACTCGATACCGTCGAAATTTGACGATCTGTTTGCTCCCCTAGCTTCATAATTGAACCTTTTCCAAACTGCTTCTCAATTTGCTTTAACGCTTGTTCTAATGCTGCTTGACGATCGTTCAAAGAAACTCCTCCTTTTGCTTGTGAAAAATAAAGCAGTAACTGCTACTTATTACTATACAGCTTTTCTATTTATTTGCCAAGAAAAATCGAATAAGTGTTCGTAAATTAATGTAGCAATTGCAGCAAATAATAACAACCGTATTTTGCTGTACGCATCCGAATGGCTCGGCGTCCGCCTGATAATGTAAGGGCAAATGTCTTTGTCCCTTGTTCTGTCGCAATTCCTATCCATACCGTTCCTACTGGCTTTCCTTCCAACTCGTTCGGTCCTGCAACACCTGTAAAACTAATACCGATATCGCTTCCACAAAGTTTTCGAACATTTTCTGCCATCAACTGCGCACATCGTTCACTAACTGCCCCCTCCGTTTGTAATATTTCTTTCGGCACATGGAGCACATTTTCCTTTATTTCATTCGTATAACATACTACTCCTCCTGCTATGGCTGTAGAGGCGCTCGGAAGGGCGGTCATTTCTTCTAAAAACAAACCGCCTGTTAAACTTTCAGCCACAGCAAGCGTTTTGTTTTGTTCTTTTAATGTAGCTAACAATTTTCCAAATAACGTTTCATCGTTGTATCCATAAAAATAAGGGCCGACACGTTCTAAAATGTTTTGCTCCATTTCCTTAATTAAACGCTTAGCCTCCTCTTCACGCTCATGCTTTGCGGTTAAGCGAAGTGTGACCTCACCATCAGAGGCAAGCGGGGCAATCGTTGGATTTGTCTGCTTATCGATTAAATCTTCAATTTCTGTTTCTAACTGTGATTCGCCAATGTAAAAAAAACGAAGAACGAGCGATACGATTTTTTCACGAACTTGAAGTTTTTGCAATAAAAAAGGACGTCCATATTTGATGAACATCGGTTGCATTTCTTTTGGTGGTCCAGGAAGGAGCATATACGTAATTTGATCAACAGTCAGTGCCATCCCAGGAGCCATCCCATGTTCGTTTTTTAGCACGTGACATCCTTCCAACACGAGCGCCTGTTTACGGTTGTTTGGAGACATCGGACGATTCGTTTTCGAAAAATAATCACAAATCGAACGCCATGCATCTTCGTCTAAAACGAGCGATGTATTTAACACGTTCGCAATTGTTTCTTTTGTCAAATCGTCTTTTGTCGGGCCGAGCCCCCCTGTAAAAATAATTAAATTCGAGCGTTGCTTAGCCACCTCAATCGCATGTGTAAGTCTTTTAGGGTTATCACCAACAACTGTATGGTAATATACATCTACACCAATGTCCGCTAATTGTTGTGATAAAAATTGAGCATTTGTGTTTGCAGTTTGTCCGAGTAAAAGTTCTGAACCGACCGCAATGATCTCCGCTTTCATCTTTCTCCCATCCTTTTTATTTACTTTGAATGACGAAATGCGTGTTTATTTTTCATAAAATAATCCCATCCTGACCAAATTGTAAAAACGAGCGCTACCCATAGTGAAATGTCCGCAAACGGAAACGAAAAAAGCGAAAAAGGAATATTGTGCAAAAGAAGAGCGGCAATGGCTACAATTTGTGTCCATGTTTTAATTTTTCCAAGCATATTTGCTGCAACGACTTCTCCTTCTCCTGCGAGCACAAGCCGTAGCCCTGTTACCGCAAATTCACGGCTAATAATGACAATAACGATCCAAGCCGGTGCCAGATCTAGTTGTACGAGGGCAATTAGCGCCGCAGATACTAACAACTTATCTGCAAGGGGATCAAGAAATTTCCCCAAATTCGTCACTAGCCCATATTTTCGGGCATAGTATCCGTCCACCCAATCAGTTGTAGATGCAATAATGAAAATAAGCGCAGCAATGGCGTGTGTGATCGGTAATTGCTCCGTCCCAATTTGGATGACACCTAAATCAATGGGCGCCAACAAAAAAATAAGAAAAAAGGGGATAAGTAGCATTCGCGCAATCGTAATTTGATTCGGTATATTCACAGTTACTAACCTCCAACACTTCATCTAACATTATTGTTTTTTGTAAATAATCATAACATCCTGACGCACATGGTCGCTCGGATTAACAGGATATTCGAGTGTTTGCCCGTTTATTTTCACTTCCGTATTTAATGTTTGACCGATCACTAACAACACTTCTGTTTCGTTTGTTAAGTCGAATGTTTCGGATTGATTGGCATACATCATTTTGCGTGCAAAGGCTTTCCCTTTCCCATTTTTCACTTCAATCCATGCATCACCTTTTGTTGCAAGTTCAATGATCAACTGTTCCCCGGTTACTTCAATCGTCGACTTTCGCCCGCTCGTTTCAACTACCTTGATCATCGCTTCCGATGACTCTTCCTGTTGTTCGTATTCTTCCTCTTTTTCTGACAGTTGTTCATTTTGTTTTTCTACTGGCTGTTCATTTGCTTGTTCGGATTGCTCAAATTCTGTCTTTTCATTAATAATTTGCTCTTTTGGCTGTTCATTCACCGCTCGATTTTGGAAGAAAAACCAGAGAACGACTGCTACCCCAACAACTAGTGCTCCGATAAGGAATTTTGGAAGTACATCGAGTACTTTTGCCCCCTGTTCTGATAGCTGTCTCGATTTTACACGAGACAACTCACCAGGGAGTTCCTCCTGTTGAGTCGTTGGAATTTCATGTGCGTATTGCTCGAACAGTTCATCAGCATGAAGACCGACAGCTTCAGCGTACTGTCGAATAAATGCTCGAACATAAAATTCCCCCGGCATAATGACATAATTCCCTTGTTCAATTGCGATCAAATATCGTTTTTGGATTTTGGTAATTTCTTGTAAATCATCTAAACTCATATGACGTTGTTCTCTCGCTTCTTTCAAACGCTTCCCTAACTCTGTCAACGGAAACACCTTCCATCTTTAAAAATCGATATTTGAAAAACCGTCGTTACCAAAAAAAGAGGATTGATCAACGAGTTCGTATGTAATTTCTTCGTCTGCTTCATGACGTAGTTCAATAATATAGTCAAAGTCATCCAACTTATATTCTGTATGCCTTACAAAAATATCCGGATGTTCAATGACTTTCGTCGCTGGTAGTCGCATGAGCTCACGGATGAGTTGCCAATGTCGTTCATTTGAGCGGCGCGTCGAAACGATTCCGTCAATAATGAATACATTGTTTTCACTATACTCATCTTCAATGAGTTGGCTGCGAACTGTTTGTTTAATGAGCGTAGAAGAAACGAACAGCCAACGCTTGTTCGCACATACGCTCGCAGCTACGATCGACTCTGTTTTCCCGACGCGTGGCATACCGCGAATCCCGATCAACTTATGCCCTTCTTGTTTAAATAGCTCTGCCATAAAATCGACAAGTAAACCTAATTCATCACGAACGAAGCGAAACGTTTTTTTATCATCAGCATCTCGCTGAATGTAGCGCCCATGTCGAACAGCGAGACGATCTCGCAACTTCGGTTCACGTAATTTTGTCACCGTAATATCTTCCATCGTCGCTAAAATGGATTGGAGACGCTCAATTTGCTCGTGACTTTTACATAACAAAAGCATCCCTCTACGTGAGTCATCTACTCCGTTAATTGTGACAATATTAATAGAAAGCATGCCAAGGAGCGATGCGATATCACCTAATAACCCCGGACGATTCATATGTATTTCATATTCTAAATACCATTCCTTCTTCTCCATATATACCCCTTCTCCCCTTTACATTACACGATGCGATCATATAAGCAACTAAGCAACGCTTTGTCGAAACACGCATGTATGTTTATTTTACCATTTGAATGCGAGAATGAAAAGAATGGACGACTGTTTTTTGTGAATAGGTAAACATAGTAAAACAAGCTGGCGATCGACACCAGCTTGCCCTATTGCTCATTTATTTTGTACGAGCTTAATCATCATGTTGGCAATCGCATGTTGCTCCTGCTCATTCGCTACGTGCCACAAATCAGCAAGTACTCGTTCTTCCGGATTTTTCGGATCAACTTGCTTTGCTAAATAGTCTCCGATTTGATAGGCGATATCCGAAATAACTTGTTGGCTCATTCCTTGTTCTTCTGCTTGATGAAGACGATCTGCCAAAAAGCTTTTCCATTGCTCAAAATTATCAAGAACAGACATATGCAAACCTCCTTGAAATTCGTCTCAAGAACAGTTTGCCACACTATGCAAAAAATTATGCTCGCTTAACAATACCAACCACCATTTACCGATAAAATTTGCCCTGTAATATACGAAGCGTAATCAGAAATTAAAAATGACACCGCTTTCGCAACTTCTTCGGGCTTTCCAATTCGGCCAATTGGAATATCATCAGTTAGCGCTCTCAATTCTTCCGAAGTAAATTCAGCAAGCATAGGTGTATCAATGGCTCCAGGGGCAATGGCATTTACTCGTATACCGCTTGGAGCTACTTCTTTAGCTAACGCTTTCACAAACGTATTTTGTGCACCCTTTACCATCGAATATAATACCTCGCACGATGCACCTGTTAACCCCCAAATGGATGAAATGACGACAATTTGTCCACGACGCCGTTGAATCATAGATGGGAGTAAACGCTTTGTCAACAAAAATGGACTCGTTACATGCAACTGAACCATCTGTTTCACTTGTTCATCCGTTGTATCCGTCATTAATCCATAAACGCTCATCCCACTATTATGGATGAGAACATCAATAGGATGAAAAAGAGAAGAAGTTAGCACATCTATCCCCGAAGAATTAGATAAATCTGCTTTTATCGTATATATGTCCGTTGATAGTTCCCTCGCTAAAGATTGAATGGACTGCTCGTTTTTATAATAATGCAAGTACAATCCATACCCATCTTTCGCGAGCTGGTGAGCAATCGCGCGACCGATGCCCCCGCTCGCCCCTGTAATTAACGCGTATTTCATCTCACTTCACCTTTTTTGGAACAACTTGACACACCGTAAACTGTTCTTGCACAAAACATTCGCGAGCGACTACTTTTAAGTCATTCGATGTTAATGATTGTAATGTTGCTACAACGTCAAACAAACTCACATGATCGAACGCATAGCGAGTAAATTGATTCGCAATATATTCAAGCGAATTTAATGAGCGTAAAAATGTCCCGATTTTTTTTCTTTTTAATCGCTCCACTTGCTCATCATCAATATCGTCAAATTGTAAAAGAATACGTTGAATTTCTTCTGCTAATTGATCAGGGTATAATGTGTCGCCACCAATTAAACCAAACCCAAAATCACTTTCTTCTGTATAATCAACCATAAATGTTTCATCAATTAATCCTTGTTGATATAGCCGCTCATAGTGCGATGAACTTTTTCCAAACAAATGATCAAGCAATAATCCCATCGCGCATTCATGCTTTAATTTTTCTTTTCCTTTTGTATATACATTTTTCGCCTTTATACCAACGAGACATTTAGATGTCTGTACATTCATTTCAATGACATGTTTTTCACGGGCGACATGGGATGGTTCTTCATGGTGAAATCGCTCAATGTCTGTTGGCGAACGGAACGTTTTTTTTGCTTGATTTGTGCGAATTTGTTCGAGTATAGTCAATGGATCAACTGGACCGGTAACAAACAACAACATATTACTCGGGTGATAAAACGTTGCATAGCATTCATACAATAAGTCTTTCGTAATATGTGAAATCGACTCCACTGTTCCTGCAATATCAATTTTTACAGGATGATTGTGATACATGCTTTCAATTGTTCCGAAATATAGACGCCAATCCGGGTTATCGTCATACATACGAATTTCTTGAGCGATAATCCCTTTTTCCTTTTCGACTGTTTGCTCTGTAAAGTATGGTTCTTGAACAAAATCAAGTAAAGTTTCTAAGTTTTTTTCTACATTTGTCGTACTCGAAAATAAATAGGCGGTGCGTGTGAAAGATGTAAAAGCGTTCGCTGATGCCCCTTGCTTACTAAATATTTGAAATACATCGCCATCTTCTTTTTCGAACAATTTATGCTCTAAAAAATGAGCGATGCCGTCCGGCACTTTTTTCATACTCGTTTTTCCATATGGAGTAAAGTAGTTATCGACCGAACCGTATTTCGTTGTAAACGTTGCATATGTTTTATTGAATTCTTTTTTCGGTAAAATGTAAACATCTAATCCGTTGTTTAATCGCTCATAAAATAATTGTTCTTGCAACTGATCGTAGCGAATAATCTTCATTTTTTCTCACCTTCCTTCTCTGTTAAAAAATAAATTGTATCTAATTCAATTTTTTCACCTATACGAACAATATCCTCATACGTCACTTTTTCAATCGCTTCTAACCACTCATCTAACGGACGTTGCCGCGTCGCGATGACGTTATGATAAGAAATTTCAATCATTCCACGCGCTGTATCAACCGTTTCTAATAATTGATTACGAATGACTGCTTTTGTTTGAATAATTTCCTCATCGCTAAATTGCCCGTTACGCATCGCCTCTGCCTGAGCATGAATAATTTCAAGTGCACGCTCATAATTGCTCGGTTCAATTCCTGCCATGACCATCATCATTCCTTGGTGACTTTCGATACGCGAAGCTGCATAATAAGCTAAACTTGCCTTTTCGCGCACATTCATAAACAATTTTGAATGTGCAAACCCACCGAAGATCCCATTCCATACTTGTAACGCATCGTAATCTGCATCGTTGTATGTCGTATTTGTTCGATAACCAAGATGTAGCTTTCCTTGTTTCACATGTTGTTTTTCTATAACTTCTTGCACGCTTGTTCGTTTTGTTATCGTTGTCGTTTCAGTTGAACGTAAAGAACGAGCTTCTAACGGAAAACGTTCCACAACATCATGTTCTACGTCCGTTAACGCCACATCTCCGACAATGTATAAGTCTATTTCATCATGTTTCAGCATGTGTTCGTAATGTTTATATAAACGTTTAGCATCAATTGTATCAATATCGCTCAGTTTACCGTGAACATCGAGTGCATAAGGCGAACCTTTATACATCTCTTCGATGAGTCGATGTTGAGCGTATCGCATTTTATCATCAAACAACGATTGTATTTTTTGTTTCAATGCCCGTTTTTCTTGCTCAACAATCGCAACAGAAAATCCACCTTGTTCAGTAAGTGGGCGAAATAGTATGTCGCTAAAGAGGGTCAACGCTTCCCGTAATAGTGGAGATGTGGTGCCTAAAAATTTTTCGTTTGCCACATCCATTCGAATCGTAATAATATGATTTTCCCCTTTTTTCGCTAAATCGACTTGTAACGTAGCACCATATAGTTCGTCTAAATATGTACGTAACGCTTTCATCGACGGATGTCGCTCGGTAGCGTTTTGTAACACATACGGAATAAGAGCTTGCATCGTTACATCTCGTTCACATAACGGTGCTTTCATCTTTAATACGAGTGTATTCGTCTTATATTTTTTCGTCGGAATGACATGAAGACGAAGGCCTCCTATTGTTTTTACTTCTTCTCGGAACATACAATCACTCCTTTTTATTTCATAGCCTCGACAATTTTTCTCTCTCTTATCCGTTAAATAAATCGGAGGACAAATATCGCTCTCCTGTATCTGGTGCCATACAAAGCACACGTGCGTCTTTCGGGAGAGTTCGCGCCACTTGAACCGCACAAAAGGCAGCTGCCCCAGCTGAAGCCCCCACTAAAATCCCCTCTTCTGCAGCTAATCGCCGCGCCATCATCTGTGCTTCTTCATCTTTGATAAGCAAAATGTCATCATACACTTGTTGATTTAAAATACGAGGAATAAATCCCGGACCGGTACCAGGAATTTTATGCGGACCTGGTTGCCCACCTGAAAGGACTGGGGATCCGTACGGTTCAACAACATAAATGCGTAAATGGGGGAATTTTTTTTTCAATTCCTCCCCTGTTCCGGTCACTGTCCCACCTGTTCCTGCTGTAAGCACGAACGCGTCAATTCCTTCTGGAAATGCCTCTACAATTTCAACTGCTGTACTTATTCGGTGAGCATCTGGATTTGCTTTATTTTCAAACTGCATGGGTATAAAGCTGTTTGGAATACTCTCCGCAAGCCGATATGCTTCATCAATCGCCCCTTGCATGCGCAAAGCTGCAGGGGTTAAGTGAACTTCCGCACCATATGCTTTTAATAAATTCACCCGTTCCTTTGTCGCATTATCTGGCATCGTGATGATGCAACGATAACCTTTCGCTGCGCATACCATCGCTAACCCAATTCCTGTATTCCCTGATGTTGGTTCAATAATCGTGCTTCGAAAAGGGACAATTTTTCCCTCTCGCTCGGCCTGCTCAATCATTCGTTTAGCTGCACGATCTTTTACACTTCCACCTGGATTGAACGACTCAAGCTTTATATATACACTTGCTCCCTCCCGAAAAACAACCCGATTGAGCTTAACAACGGGCGTATTTCCAATCAAGTCGATGATAGATCCGCACATGCTCTCTCCTTCTTTCCATGTAAACCTTTCTTCCTATTGTACTACATATAGACATAACAATGGTGTCGAAACGTTTGAAGAAATCGAAAAAATAAGCTAGAATACACATATGGGTATTTGATTATATGCGGAGGCGATAATTTCATGCAAAAATGGTTTTCTTTTTTATTTACATTTCTTTTCATCATAAGCGGATGTGCACAAAACCGTTATACAAACATTTCTGTCGATGAAGCTGCACAAATGATGCAAAAAGAGGACGTTGTTGTGCTCGATGTCCGTACAGAAGAGGAATATGCTTCCGGTCATATTCCTGGAGCTATTTTATTACCTTTACAACATCTTCCAGATCGTGTAGATGAACTGAACAAAAACAAGACGTATATTGTCATTTGTCGTTCCGGTAATCGCTCAGCGCAAGCAAGCGAATTGCTAGTAAAAGAAGGCTTCTCAAGTATATATAATATGACCGGCGGTATGAATGAGTGGAAAGGCGAAGTTGAAAAATAGGAGGGAAGCCTCCTATTTTTCAAACGAAAACGATATACGTTTTTCTTTTTCATTCCATATAACCGCAGCATTAAATGTGTTTTCTCCCTTTTTAAACCCTTTGATAACACTCGTTTTTCCTTCTGCTAATAATTTTTTGACGTTTGCTTGTGAGATCGATTTGCCCAATATCGTTTTTGAAATAGTAAATGAGCACTTTGTTTTTGCATAGTTGACACAACCGTAAAACGAACCTTTATCAATGACCGAGCCCCCACAAAGCTTGCAAACCCCGACATGTTTTCCGATCGTTGTTTTTTTCTTCTGCTGAATCGAAGTGGTATCTAGTCCTTCAAATGACCAATGATTTGCCACTTGTACCGCATCGGCCACAATTTTCGCTGCCAATTTTTTCACTTGTTCCATAAATGCTGTGGCCGATGCTTTTTCTTCGCCAATTTCACTTAATCGTTGTTCCCATTTTGCTGTCATTTCAGGAGACGCCAAAAGGTGCGGGCCGATTGCGTCAATCAATACTTTTCCTTTATCAGTTACATATACTTGATTATTTTTTATCTCAATATAATTTCTCTGTTTTAGCGTTGTAATAATGGAGGCGCGGGTAGCTTCCGTCCCAAGTCCTTCTGTTTTCGCTAATACTTTCTCCAGTTGTTCGTCATCTAAAAACTTCCCTGCTGTCTTCATTAACGTGATCAGTTCGCCTTCTGTATATCGCTTTGGCGGCTGTGTTTTTCCTTCTTTCACATACACATCATATACCGTTCCTTTTTCTCCACTTTGTACATTCGGTAAAAGTTGTACATCATCATCTTGTGACATAAGGACGTCCCGCCATCCTGCTTGTATTTGTTTCTTTCCTTTTGAAATAAAGCGAGCACGTCCATCGACAACGGTTACAATCGTTGTATAATCAAATATAGCTTCTTCACTATGAGCAGCAATTAATCTCCGAACGACAAGGTCGTAAATATTTCGCTCATCCTGACTTAACTTTGTCAAATTCGGCACTTGTTCAGTTGGAATAATGGCATAATGATCTGTTACCTTCTTTTCGTTTACATAACGTTTATTATGTAAAATCGATTCGTGAACGAGTGGAAAATAAGGAGCATACTCTTCCTTTTGTGAAAGTTGTTTTAAGATATGTGGAAATGTTTCCGCTTCTCCTTTAGTTACATATTGTGAATCGGAGCGTGGATACGATACATACCCCTTTTGATATAGTTTTTGTAGTATATCTAATGTTTTTTGCGGCGAATATTTAAACCGCTTGTTTGCCGTTGCCTGCAATGTTGATAAATTAAACAAAAGCGGCGGTAAAAATGTTTTTCGCTCACATACAACTTCTGCTACCTCTACTTGTTTTCGTCTGCAAAACGCGCTCACTTTCTCAGCAAGCTCTCGATCGTATGTGCGCGTCTCATTTTCGTGCCACCACTTTCCCTCGTATCGTTTTCCGTCCACATCAAATGTAGCAACAACTTCCCAAAACGGCTCCGAGCGAAACTGTTCAATTTCTTTTTCTCTTCTCACAATTAGAGCAAGCGTTGGCGTTTGTACACGTCCAACGGAAAAGACATCGTTCATTCCCTTTTGTTTCAATAAAATCGTATACACCCTCGAGGCGTTTATACCGACAAGCCAATCCGCACATGTTCGCGCATACGCTTCCTCGTATAAAGGACGTGTCTGTTTTTCATCCAACAACTGACGAAATCCTTGTTCAATAGCTTTCGGTGTTAAAGATGAGATCCAAAGCCGTTTGATCGGTTTTTTTACACCACTCATGTAAATAATGTTTCGAATGATTAATTCTCCTTCTCTCCCTGCATCACCAGCATGAATAATCTCAATCACTTCTGGCTTACGAAGCAATTGTTTAATGATCGCAAACTGTTTCGCCTTTTTTCGATCAATCTCGTACTGAAAACGATCTGGAATGATTGGTAACGTATCAAGTGTCCACCGCTTCCAACTTGCTTCATACGTTTCCGGAGGAGCTAATTCAAATAAATGTCCAACTGCCCATGTCATATAAGCACCTTTCGGAAACAGCTCATTCGGTAAAATTTCAATATATCCTTCTCGTTTTTTTGTTTGAAAAATCGATGCAAGCGTCTTCCCTTGATCAGGTTTTTCAGCAATAATAACTTTCATTTTTTCACCCCTTGACGAAAAGAAACCTGCTCAGCTAGCGAGCAGGTTATTTGGCAGTTTCTACTTGATGCTTCTTCCATTGCGCACGCATCACAAGCGACTGAATAATCGAAAAACATCCACCAACGACCCAATATAGCGATAAAGCGGAAGGGACAGAACTTGCCCCCATAAAAATCATCACAGGCATAATATATGACATGATTTTCATTTGTGTCGCTACTTCTGTTGTTGTGGCAGATGGAGATAAACGCATTGAAATAAATGTCGTTAAACTTGCTAATATCGGCATAATGAAATATAGATCACGATGACCGAGTTGCATCCATAAAAATGAATGTAGTTTAATTTCTTCTGTACGCGAAATCGCGTAATATAGAGCCATGAAAATAGGCATTTGAATAAAAATCGGCAAGCAACCGCTCATCGGATTGACACCATGTTTTTGGTATAGTTGCATCATTTCTTGTTGTAGCTTTCGTTGTGTCTCCATATCTGTGCCTTTATATTTTTGTTGCAGTTTTTGCATTTCTGGACGAATGCGTTGCATCGCAATATTTGTACGAAATTGTTTAATCATGAGCGGAAGCAACCCAAAACGGACAACAATCGTCAACGCAATAATTGCAAGCCCGTAATTTTCTTGAAATGCGTGTCCAAGCATCAGTAATAGCTTTGACATTGGGTAAACAAAATAATGATCCCATACACCTTGACTATGCTCTGTAATCGGTACATTTCGATTGCATGCACTTAACAACAACACAAAAAATAAAAATAGTCCATTTTTTCACGATATAGCTCCTCCTTGTTTGTTTTATGATAAGCAAACAAGGAGCATCCTTCCTTCTTCACCACTCGCATAAGACTGCTCGTTTATCGGGATTTTACGTTGTTGAAACGTGACAAAACGTATGTGTAATGGCGTATATGTGTATGCATCGCTCATCTTTTTGCAACCGTTCATATCGTATGTGACGAAGCGTTGAATAGTGACGGGGTAATTCGCTTGTCGCTTCACATAGCACGTCATCGCCACAACGAACATACTGAAGAGTGATACATACGTAAATACATCGAATGAAAACTCCATAAACATGACCATTCCCCTTCCACCATCAATTATAACATGGAAAAGGGAAAATTACATGCGAGAACGAAAATGAGCGTTGATTTGTCCTTTTCTCATCGTTTCACGAATTTCTTTCATCATTTCATAGCGAATTTCCCGTGTTTGCACTCCTTCCTCTCGTTTGTTTGCAATCTCAACGAGCCATTCAACATCCGCGAAAGAATACTTTCTCGTCCCTTTTGACCGATCAGGAAAAATAAGTTGGCGCTCCTCATAATACCGAATTTGTCTCGGTGACAAACCTGTTAACTCACTAACAATACCAATTGAAATAACTTTTTTATGTTTATACGATTCCATCCTCATCCCCCTCATGTACGTTATATTTTATAACATTAATATACAGTATTTTATGAATATTGGAATGATTTTTGTTATAAAAAGTAACAAAACTTATTATTTATGTTATGAAAAGTAACAAAAGTGCTGTTTACAACATAGAGAAGCGATATAATGATTATCAAATAAATGACGGAAGGAGGAAAGGAAATGGGAACCCTTCTGCAAATAACGATGAAACAAAAACAATTTTATATCGACAAACTGCATGAAGAAGGAGAAATACATCATTGGACACTAACAGAACTGCGAAAAAAATATGAACAACTTCGAAAGGAGATTGCCGATGGAAAAGAAAGCTATAGATTTAGCAAAACAAATTATTGAGCTTGATCTACAGCGAGATGCGATACTCGAGCAACTACTTGCACTGCTTGGCGATCGCGCCTATGAAATATTGCGACATATGCAAAACAAGTATTAAAGGCTCTTAGCGACAACAAGAGCCTTTCACTATTTTTTTCTTATGCGGGCTACTTCAGTACACGTATTTGTTTGTTTGCTGAAATCGTAATCTCACCTTCCCCAATTTGCTCGCCGTCTGCATGGAGAGGAAGAGACGTGTTGCTGCAAATATGAATATATTTCCCTCGAAACGTATGTACTTCTTTCATCTTTATATGACCACCCCAAAAAACCGTCACAAATAAGGCGAGTAATTTCAAACGTGATATATTATCGACAACAACGACATCCAAATGTTGATCATTTGACTGCGCAAATGGAGCAATCTTCATTCCACCGCCATAATACGGATGATTCGCAACGGTGACAAGCCACGCATTTGAAAACGTATATTGTTTTTGATCAACTGTCAATTGTATGACGGTCGGTTTATATAAAAACATTTCCTTTAATAAGTAAAAAACGTAAACAAACTTTCCTAGGTACAAGCGATTTAAAATTTGTTTCCATTTTGACGCATTCACTTTTCTTGAAATATGTGCATCAAATCCACAACCAACATTGTTCACAAAAACACCTTGTTTTGCACTTTTAAATGCCCCAATGTCATACGAATCGACATGCATACCTTCCACACTTGATAACATTTGACTAAGCGCTTTTCGCCACGTGATCGAGAGTTTTATCCCACGAGCAAAATCGTTTCCTGTCCCAGCTGGTATGTACCCGACAGTGACATGATCGTACATCGCGATACCATTCATCACTTCGTGCATCGTACCATCTCCACCAACTGCAATTAATATAAACGGCTCATGAGTGTGCTCTGCAATTTGTTGCGCTAACTTCGTTCCGTCTCCTTGTGCTTTTGTAAATACAACATGATAACGAATATGGTGATGCCGAAGTGTTCGTTCAATTTTTTTCCATGTTTTTTTACATTTCTCATTTTTCGCTGAAGGATTTACGATAAAATACAGTATCAAACCTTCTCCCCCACTCTCTACCCTTTCCCTTTATTGTACCATGGCATATACATGTATGACATCAATCGTATGAGTAAAATGTTTGTGGGAGAAAAAAAGACAGGTTCCTGATTTGGTATAATAAGGAACCTGTCAGATATGTAAGCAAAATAGATGAAAA
>NZ_FOJQ01000022.1 GCF_900111795.1 Anoxybacillus pushchinoensis
ACCCTCTCAGGTCGGCTACGCATCGTCGCCTTGGTGAGCCGTTACCTCACCAACTAGCTAATGCGCCGCGGGCCCATCCTGTAGCGGCAGCTTGCGCCGCCTTTCAACGAAACGTCATGCGACATTTCGTGTTATCCGGTATTAGCACCGATTTCTCGGTGTTATCCCCGTCTACAGGGCAGGTTGCCCACGTGTTACTCACCCGTCCGCCGCTAACGATTCAAAAGCAAGCTTTTGAATCGTCCGCTCGACTTGCATGTATTAGGCACGCCGCCAGCGTTCGTCCTGAGCCAGGATCAAACTCTCCATAGAAAGTTTATCTCTAGCTTTTACGCTGCTGTTTTGTTCAGTTTTCAAGGAACATCAAGCACAAAATATATCATACAAGAGCCCTTTGTTATTGTCAACACTTTTTCTCATGTTTTTTATAAAAAATAAAATGACAACAGCGATGACTGCTGTCATTTTATAATTTCTTCGATAAATACATCTTTTTCTTCTTTTAGTGAAACAATTTGATTTGTCCCACTTATTTTAATCATCGGATGAGACGGTGAATCTTGCTCGAAAAAGACAATTTCCCCGACCTGCTCGTTTGATAATTTCACTTTTGCTCCAATCGAAAGGGTCATTAAAAGCGATGCTAACGCTTGAACAACGGAAAGATCAAACTTCCCAAAACAATCTTTATGAATTTGTTCGAACACTTTAAAAAGAGATTGCTTGTTACGGTAAGGACGTTCAGAAATCATCGCATGGTATACATCAGCAACAGCAACAATTTTACTGTAAGGGTGTATTTTCTCTTCTTTCACATTAAGCAAATACCCGCTTCCATCATTTCTCTCATGATGTTGCAAAATTGCAAGCTTTACCCCTTCTTGTAGCGCTGTAACTTTTTGAACCATTTTATACCCATAAACAGTATGTTGACGCATATCTTTATATTCGGCTGGGGTGAGGGCTGTACTTTTAGTCAGTATTTTCGGATCAACCTTTGCCATGCCACAATCGCTTAGTAAACCAGCGATGGCTACTTGACAATAGTCACCTTTTGTATATTGTAACTTTTTAGCCAATACACCTGAGAAAAGGCCGACCGTTACCGCATGATGAAATAGATATTCTGACTTTGTACAGTAATGGTGAAGAAAGAGCAATTCTTTTTCCGCTTCTAGTACTTTTTCGAATAAAGGCATAAACATTTTCCGGACTTTTCCGATATCAATAGGTAATCCTGACTGCCAACTTTGAAACATCTGTTTGTATTGCTGAACAGCTTCCAAATATAGCTTCAATACGTCTTTATTCTCTGTTGCTTTTGGTTTTGGTACATCCTCTTGAATAATTTCACTCGGACGAAATGTACTCCCGTCGACAAGGACGGATTGCACACGCACTTGGGTAACAAGAAATTTTTGTAATACGGTTAACATTTTTTTGTTCAACACCGTATTTTTCGGAATGATCACACGATTTGACTTTCCAATGACATCTTCCGCTAAAATGCATCCCTCTTGCAATTGGGGTGTTTTTACTAACAACACATCTCCCCACCACCTTTGTAGAACCGTAGAGGGGAACCCCCTCTACTCTTCTTGCAATAGTTCTTTTTCTTCTTCTTTCGGCACTTTGGCTACTGTTGCCACGTACTCTTGCTCATTGTCTTCATCTAGACGAATAAGTTTCACACCTTGTGTATTCCGTCCCATAACAGAAATATCTCCAACTGCTATGCGAATCATTACACCACTTGCAGTCATTAACATGAGATCTTCTTCGCCTGTGACTGTTTTCACGGCCACGACATCACCATTCTTTTCAGTAATATTGCACGTTTTTATTCCTTTTCCTCCCCGGCCTTGAATGCGATATTCGGAAGCTGGAGTTCGTTTTCCGTACCCTTTTTTCGTTACAATTAAAATTTCCTCATTACCGTTTAAACTTTCCATTCCAACAACTTCGTCACCCGGACATAGCGTAATCGCCTTCACACCTGCAGCTGTTCGTCCCATCGAGCGAACATCCGTTTCAGGAAAACGGATCAACATTCCATTTTTCGTTCCGACGATGATATGTTTATGGCCGTCTGTAAGTTTTACGGATATTAACTCATCACCTTCATGCAAATGAATTGCAATTAAACCGTGGTTCCGGATGTTAGCAAATGAAGATAACGGTGATCGTTTAGCAATACCCTGCTTTGTTGTGAAAAATAAAAACGCATCTTCATGAAATTGTTCGATAGCAATAACTGTATTAATGACTTCATCTTTTTCAATGTTTAATAAGTTAACGATTGGAAGACCTTTTGCTGTACGACTAAATTCTGGGATTTCATATCCTTTTGCCTTATATACTTTTCCTTTGTTTGTAAAAAATAAAACGATATCATGTGTAGATGTAATGACTAGGTGTTCAACGAAATCGTCCTCGTTCGTATTCATTCCTTGAATACCTCGCCCACCTCGTCTCTGGCTCCGATATGTTGAGACAGGGAGTCTCTTAATGTATCCTCGATGAGTTAGCGTAACAACAATATTTTCACGAGTAATTAAATCTTCGTCATCAATCGTTTCTAAACTACCACTTACAATTTCCGTGCGACGATGATCATTGAACTTTTCTTTAATTTCAAGCAACTCATCACGAATAATTTGTAACACTTTTTGTTCATCAGCTAAAATAGCCTTTAAACGTGCGATAAGTCCTAATAACTCAGCATACTCTTGCTCGATTTTTTCACGCTCTAATCCAGTTAAACGTTGCAGGCGCATATCTAAAATAGCTTGCGCTTGTTTCTCACTTAACTGAAACCTCGTCATTAACCCTTCTTTTGCTACGTCTACTGTGGCAGATTGACGAATAAGCTCAATCACTTCATCTAAATGATCGAGGGCAATACGTAATCCTTCTAAAATGTGCGCGCGAGCTTCTGCTTTGTTTAATTCAAACTGCGTGCGACGACGGATGACAACTTTTTGATGATTTAAGTAATGTTGTAAACATTGCTTTAAATTCAACACTTTCGGCTGCCCATCGACGAGCGCAAGCATGTTAATACCAAAGCTCGTTTGTAAAGCGGTTTGTTTATATAAATTGTTAAGTACGACATGAGCGCTCACATCTCTTCTCACTTCAATGACGATACGCATGCCGTTTCGATCCGATTCATCACGCAAATCTGTAATGCCATCAATTTTCTTTTCGCGTACAAGCTCAGCAATTTTTTCAATCAACTTAGCTTTATTTACTTGATAAGGCAATTCACGGACAATAATCATTTCTTTTCCGTTTTCTTTTTGTTCAATCTCCGCTTTTGCACGTAACGTAATTGAACCTCGACCTGTTTCATACGCTTTCCGAATGCCGCTTCTTCCAATAATTTGAGCACCTGTCGGAAAATCTGGACCCGGCAAGTACTCCATCAGTTCAGCAACAGTCATGTCCGGGTCTTTCATAAGCTCTAATAAAGCGTCAATAACCTCCCCAAGTTGGTGAGGTGGAATGTTTGTCGCCATTCCAACTGCAATGCCCGAAGACCCATTTACAAGTAAATTTGGAAAGCGAGCTGGCAAAACGATTGGTTCACGTTCTGAACCGTCGTAGTTATCTTGATAGTCGATCGTCTCCTTGTTAATATCACGCAACAACTCCATCGAAATCTTCGACATTCTCGCCTCTGTATAACGCATAGCTGCTGCGGCATCCCCATCGATCGACCCGAAGTTTCCATGGCCATCAACGAGCATATATCGATAGTTAAAATCTTGAGCCATCCGCACCATCGTATCGTATACTGCTGCATCACCGTGCGGATGATACTTTCCGATAACTTCACCAACAATGCGTGCTGACTTTTTATAAGGCTTGTCTGCCGTCATCCCTAAATCGTGCATCGCATATAAAATGCGACGATGTACCGGCTTGAGCCCATCACGCACATCTGGAAGTGCGCGCGATACGATGACGCTCATAGCATAGTCAAGAAACGATGCACGCATTTCTTGACTAATGCTTATTTCTTTTACCCGTTCAGACATATAGCAACAAACCTCCCTTACTTAACAAATAAAGAAAACAGGGGAGGGTGAATAAACACTCTCCAACATGTTTAAATGTCAAGATTTTTTACGTATTTTGCATTTTCCTCAATAAACTGTCTACGTGGTTCAACTTTATCTCCCATTAAGATTTCAAACGTCTCATCCGCTTCCATCGCATCTTGCAAACTTACTTTTAGCAATGTTCGCGTCTCAGGGTTCATCGTTGTTTCCCAAAGTTGTTCTGGATTCATTTCACCAAGACCTTTGTAACGTTGAATGATCGGTTTTGGCTGCTCAGGCAAACGGGCGAGTATTTCTTCAAGTTGTCGATCGCTATACGCATACTCAATTCGTTTTCCTTGTTGAATTTTATATAACGGTGGCTGAGCAATATACACGTAACCGTGTTCGATTACATCTCGCATATAGCGGTAGAAAAATGTAAGCAACAATGTTCGAATGTGAGCACCATCCACATCCGCATCCGTCATAATAATAATTTTATGGTAACGGGCTTTTGTAATATCAAAATCTTCCCCAATTCCCGTACCGAGAGCTGTAATAATTGCACGTACTTCATTGTTTGATAAAATTTTATCCAATCTCGACTTTTCAACGTTAATAATTTTACCTCGTAGCGGTAAAATCGCTTGAAAATGACGATCACGTCCTTGTTTAGCAGAACCACCCGCTGAATCTCCCTCGACGACATACAACTCGCATATTGATGGATCTTTCGAAGAACAATCCGCTAATTTCCCAGGCAAACTCGATACTTCAAGGGCATTTTTTCTTCTCGTTAGCTCTCTTGCGCGCTTAGCTGCTAGACGTGCGCGCGAAGCTAAAATTCCTTTTTCAACGATTTTTTTTGCAACAGACGGGTTTTCTAGCAAAAACTTCTCGAATTGTTCAGCAAAAATAGACTCTGTCGCTGTACGAGCATCGCTATTTCCAAGCTTCGTCTTCGTTTGTCCTTCAAACTGAGGTGACGGATGTTTCACTGAAATGATTGCAGTAAGCCCTTCACGTACATCTTCCCCCGTCAAATTCGCATCTTGCTCTTTGAACATATTATTTTTCCGACCATAATCATTAATAATTCGCGTTAAAGCGGTCTTAAAACCAAGTTCATGAGTACCGCCTTCATGCGTATGAATGTTGTTCGCAAAGGAGTAAATATTACTTGTATATCCGTCATTATATTGTAAAGCGATTTCCACCTGGATACCGTCTTTTTCACCCTCAATGTAAATCGGCTCCTCGTGGAGCGTCTCTTTTGTTCGATTTAAATGTTTGACATATGAGGAGATTCCACCCTCGTAGTAATATTCATTAGCACGCTTCTCTTCACGACGATCCTCGAGCGTAATGCGGATACCTTTGTTTAAAAAGGCGAGCTCTCTCAATCGATGTGCGAGCGTATCGTAATCATATTCAGTTGTTTCTTTAAAAATCTCCGGGTCTGGTTTAAAGTGGATTATCGTCCCGGTTCGATCTGTCTCTCCTACCACTTGCAAATCCGAACAAGGCACTCCCCGCTTATATTTTTGATAGTGAATTTTCCCGTCGCGATGTACATACACTTCTAATTCTTCTGACAAAGCGTTGACGACAGATGCACCGACCCCGTGCAAACCACCGGATACTTTATAACCGCCCCCGCCGAACTTTCCACCAGCATGCAGCACGGTCATAATGACTTCAACAGCTGGTTTTCCCATCTTTTCGTGAATACCAACTGGAATCCCGCGCCCGTTATCAATTACTGTAATACTGTTATCTTCTTCAACAATGACGTTAATTTCTGTGCAAAATCCAGCTAATGCTTCATCGATACTGTTATCAACAATTTCCCACACGAGATGGTGCAGTCCTTTTGCCCCGGTTGATCCGATATACATTCCAGGTCTCTTTCGTACCGCTTCCAATCCTTCGAGAACTTGAATTTGACTTTCATCATAAACGGTTTGCTCTCTTTGTTCCATCGTCATTATTGATCACCTACGCTTTCCTTTTCGAACAATATGTTCGAGTTTTATGAACGACTAGCGTTTTATCATTTGCCCTGATATGACTTCATACACATCCGCATCTTGAATAACGCGGTGCTCAATTCCATCGATGCTCGTTGTTGTGACAAATGTTTGAACTTTCCCTTGTATAGCATCTAGCAAATGCGTTTGGCGGAAATCATCGAGCTCCGATAGTACATCATCGAGCAAAAGAATTGGATACTCACCGATCTCCGAAAAAATTAAATCAATTTCAGCTAACTTTAATGAAAGAGCTGCCGTTCGTTGTTGACCTTGTGAACCAAACGTCTGCACATCTTTTTCGTTGATTGTAAACGATAAATCATCCCGATGTGGTCCGATAAGTGTTGTGCCTCGTTCTATTTCTTTTGTTTTTATTTTTGTGAATTTGTCGTTATACGCTTCTACTATTCTCGACAATTGTTGTTTATCTAATACATCAATGGACGGACGATAATGAATGGCTAACTGTTCGTTCCCTCGACTAATTTCGGCATGAATCGGTTTTGCCCATGTTTGTAGTAATTCGATAAATTCATATCTTTTCAGAGTAATTTTAGCAGCGAGCTGAACAAGCTGTTCTGTAAGCACATCGAGGAATGTTTCGTCCGTCTGCTTTTTTGACTGAAGTAGCTTTAAATATTGATTTCTTTGTTGTAACACTTTTTGATATTGTGCAAGCTCGTGCATATACATAGGCGATACTTGACCGATTTCCATGTCGATAAAGCGCCTTCGAATTTGTGGGCTTCCTTTTACAAGATTTAAATCTTCCGGAGCAAACATAACAACATTCATATGTCCAACATAACTGCTCAACTTTGCTTGTTCAATATAATTTAGTCTCGCCTTTTTCCCTTTTTTTGATAGTATCAACTGTAAAAAAGTTGAACCGTTTTTCTTTCCTACTCTACCTTCTATTTTAGCATAATCTTCGTCCCAACGAATTAAATCTTTATCGTTCGTCGTCCGATGCGATTTCGCCATCGCTAACACATAAATAGACTCCATAACGTTTGTTTTTCCTTGGGCATTCTCCCCCAAAATGACATTTACTTTATTTTTAAATTGCCAATCACCTTGCTCATAGTTTCGGTAATTTCTTAAAGTTAACTGTTCTAAAAACAAAGGTGCCCCCACCTTTATGAACGAATCGTAAATGTACCGATTGTTTCAATATCAACAACGTCCCCGACTTTCAACTTGCGACCGCGACGTTGTTCCCGTTCACCGTTAACAAATACATCGTTTGTTTGTAAAAACCATTTCGCCATGCCACCTGTTGAAATGACATTCGCTAATTTCAAAAATTGTCCAAGCGTAATTGTTTCTGTTGCAATTTTTATTTCTTTCATTCATCATCCGCTCACTTTCCATAAAAAGTGTCCATTCCTTCATTGTACTAAAAAATAGGGATTAAGAAAAGGAAAGCTGCTAGTCTGTCTAGCAGCTTTAGTATGTGCGCACAGGCAAAATTAACTGAAGCATCGAATCATCATGGAGCGGGCGAATCAAAAATGGTCGCATCGCACCAGTAAAACTAATTTTAATCTCTGTTTCTTCTAACGCTTTTAATGAGTCCATCATATATTTAGCACTGAAAGAGATTTTTAGATCTTCACCTTCTAGTTGTTCACATTGTACTTCCTCTACCACTTTTCCGATTTCCGGTGAGTTCGAAGAAATTTCAACGACTTTTCCAGGTAACGTTGCTAAACGGACGACATTGTTTCTTCCTTCACGCGCTAGTAGCGACGCCCGGTCGATCGCTTGTAAAAACTCTTTTGTTTTTACAATCATATCCGTTTGGCTGTCTGTAGGAATAAGCCGCGATGTGTCCGGATAGTTTCCGTCTAGTAACCGTGAGAAAAATAGTAAATGTTTCGTTTTGAATAATACTTGATTTTCAGTTACAACGATGTGAACAAGTTCATTTGTTTCCTCGAGAATTTTATTTAATTCATTTAAGCTTTTTCCAGGAATAACGATGTTGTAATGTGCTTCGGTCTCGGTTTCCACTTTCGCTTTTCGCATAGCTAGCCGGTGACTATCTGTTGCAATACACGTTAACTCATTGTTTTCGATCCGCCAGTTTACACCTGTTAAGATTGGTCGTGTTTCTGAGGTGGACACAGCAAAGACCGTTTGACGAATGACATGTTTCAACAAATCAGCTGGTATTTTAAACATATTTTCCTCTTGAATTTGCGGCAAGCGTGGATATTCTTCTGGATCTAATCCATTCAAATGAAACTCTGTTTTTCCTGAACGAATTGTTGTAACAAATTGATCTTTTACTTCAATTTCTACTGCTTCTTTTGGTAATTTGCGAACAATCTCGCTAAAAAAACGGGCTTGTAATACGACACTTCCTTGTTTAATGACATCGACAATCATTCGATCTTCTTCCTCTGCAGGGATAAATGACTCAATAGAAATGTCTGAATCACTTCCTGTCAATGTGACACCATGTTGGGAAGCAACAACTTTAATTCCAGTTAAAATAGGAATTGTTGTTCGAGATGATACGGCTTTCATAACATCTTGTACACTTCTCACTAAATGATCGCGATCGATAATAACTTTCACAAGGAAAACCTCCCTAAAATTTATTTATTATTTTTTTAAAAAACTATTAATCGTAGTACTAGGCGCTGTGATTATGTGGATAAGTGAATAAAACAAAGGAAGCACAGGCTATCCACATGTGGACAGTCTGTGCACAAATGAAACAAAGTTATTCACATTATTTCAGTTTCTCCATAATTTCCTTCAACTGTTTTTGTAGTTGAACGTCTGTTTGAATGAGAGATGAGATTTTTTCATGTGCATGAATGACAGTTGTATGGTCGCGTCCACCAAATTCTTCACCAATTTTCGGAAGTGAACAGTCCGTCAGTTCACGTGAAAGATACATCGCAATTTGGCGCGGAAAAGCAACAGATTTTGTTCGTTTTTTTGCCTTAAAATCCTCAAGTTTCACGTTAAAATGTTCGCCAACGACACGCTGAATGTCTTGAATGGTAATCACTTTTGGCTTAGAACTTGGAATAATGTCTTTTAACGCCTCTGCTGCTAAGTCAGCGTTAATTTCTTTGTTGATTAAGGAAGAGTAAGCAACAACGCGAATGAGCGCTCCTTCTAATTCACGAATGTTTGAATCAATTTGATTAGCAATATACAACATCACCTCGTTCGGTATATCGAATCCTTCCGCTTTTGCTTTCTTGCGCAAAATAGCAATTCTCGTTTCCAAGTCGGGAGGAGTGATGTCTGTAATCAAGCCCCATTCAAAACGAGAACGAAGGCGATCTTCTAACGTCGGAATTTCTTTTGGAGGTCGGTCGCTTGATATGACAATTTGCTTACTTTCTTCATGTAGTGTATTGAACGTATGGAAAAATTCTTCTTGCGTTTGTTCTTTTCCAGCTAGAAATTGAATATCATCTATTAACAGCACGTCCACGTTGCGATATTTGTTGCGAAAATCATCTGGTCGGTTATCGCGAATGGCGTTAATAAATTCGTTTGTGAACTTTTCAGAAGATAAATATACAACTTTCGCTGACGGATTATGTTCAAGAACGTAATGACCGATCGCATGCATGAGGTGCGTCTTGCCTAGGCCTACACCACCGTAAATGAAAAGGGGGTTGTATGCTTTGGCCGGAGCTTCCGCTACTGCTAGAGAGGCAGCATGGGCAAAGCGGTTTCCGGATCCAATGACAAATGTATCAAACGTATATTTTGGATTGAGCATACTTTGTGGGAATTCTGTTTGTTCATCATCGTGTTTTCGCGGTTTACTTGTTGGTTTTACATCAAATTCTTCCGATGTTTGATCGTTAGGAATCGTGCATTTGATTTTTAATTCTTCCCCGATAATATCATAGAGCGTTTGTTCAATAAGCCGAGTGTAGCGCGATTCGAGCCAGTCCTTCGTGAATTCGTTTGGAACGGTAATAATAAGTATGTCGCCTTTTAGCGAATGAGCCGTTGTCGATTTCAGCCATGTCTCGAAACTAGGCTTGCTAATTTTTTTCTCAATTTCTGCTAACGCTTTATTCCATAAATCTGAAATGTTTTCCACGCCGCTCTCCCTCCTTCTCCGCGCGGGTGTATAACTTTTGTACAATGTTGTCTATAAAAAAACTTTTTTCGACAGTTTTCACCGATTGTGGACAAATATTTACACATAATGTGGACGAAACTGTCCACACATTATCCACATTTTGTGGATAATGAAAAATGATTATTGAACTATCCAGAGTAAAAACAAAAATATAATAGCAAATAAATTCTTATGTTGCAATGGTTTTGAAAAATTATCCACAAAACAAAAAAGATGTGAAAATTTTTTATCCACAAAGTTATAAGATGTGAAAAACTTGTCGATAAATGTTGTGGATACAAAAAAACGACAAAAATTTTATCCACAGTAATAATCACAGGATCGTCAAAAAAAGATACTCCCGGAGTAGTTGACATTTCTCTTAATTTCTCACTATAATTAGAAAGACTGTCTTTTAACAGTTATTCCTCAGGGAGGTGTCATATATGAAAAGAACGTATCAACCAAACAATCGGAAACGTAGCAAAGTACACGGTTTCCGCGCGCGTATGAGCACAAAGAACGGCCGTAAAGTTCTTGCTCGCCGTCGTCGTAAAGGAAGAAAAGTATTATCTGCATAGGCCACTGAACGATCAGTGGTCTTTTTTCTAACGGGAGTTACGATCGAGGTGTTATTGGAGCACATGAAAAAAAAATATCGCATTAAAAAAAATGACGAATTTCAAGAAGTGTTTAAAAAAGGTAAATCGGTAGCGAACCGACAGTTTGTCATATACGTTCTAGATAGGCCTGAACAATCGTATTTCCGCATCGGCTTATCCGTTAGCAAAAAAATTGGGAAAGCGGTCGTGCGAAATCGGGTGAAGCGCTATATTCGCCAAGTATTTCAGGAAGAACGTGATCGAATTCAAGTTGGAAAAGATTATGTGATCATCGCGCGAGTGCCGGTAGCTACAATGGAGTATGAAGAGGTGAGAAAAAGCTTATTGCACGTCTTGAGACGGGCGAACGCTTTTTATTAAACGTTGAGTTGATTATATGTTAAAATGTTGTGAGGAATGCATTTACAGAGTAGGGAGGAAGAACGAGTGAAAAAAAGGCAAGTCGCATGGCTATTTTTACTTCTTGCTGTTGTGTTAGCAGGATGTACAGAAATCAATCAGCCAATTACTGCAGAAAGCAAAGGGTTTTGGAACGAGTATATCGTTTACCCACTATCTTGGTTAATTACATATACATCTGAAATGTTTGGCTCTAATTATGGACTAGGTATTATCATCGTTACAATTCTCATTCGCTTAGCTATTTTGCCGCTAATGATTCAACAAACGAAGAGTTCAAAAGCAATGCAAGCGTTACAGCCTGAGCTACAGAAACTTCGAGAAAAATATAGCTCTAAGGATGCACAAACGCAGCAAAAACTTCAACAAGAGACAATGTTGCTTTTCCAAAAGCATGGCGTCAATCCGCTAGCCGGTTGTCTTCCAATACTCATTCAGATGCCGATTTTAATCGGTTTTTACCATGCAATTGTGCGTACAGAGGAAATTGCACGTCATAACTTTTTATGGTTTGATTTAGGTGAGAAAGATCCGTTTTTTATTTTACCGCTTGTGGCGGGAATAACGACGTTTATTCAGCAAAAAATGATGATGGCCGGCATCGAGCAACAAAATCCACAGATGGTTATGCTCCTTTGGTTAATGCCAATCATGGTCGTTATATTTGCGATTAACTTCCCAGCAGCACTTTCACTTTATTGGGTAGTCGGTAACTTATTTATGATTGCACAAACGTACTTTATTAAAGGGCCGGAATTAAAAGCAACGAATCAAGCTGGGGGAACGGGAAAGTGAAACGAATAACGATGGGTGGCCAAACGGTAGAAGAGGCAGTGGAAAAGGTGTTAGCGCAATTACATGTGCCGAAAGAAGCGGTCGATATTGTCGTTTTGCAACAGGAAAAAAGACCGTTTCTTGGTTTGTTCGGCGGAAAAGAAGCAATTGTTGAAGTGACGATCAGCAACCCATTTTATTGTGTTGAATCGTTTTTAAAGCAAGTGATCGAACAGATGAACGTGCGTGTTCATCTGTCGTGCCACAGTGAAAAAGATCGCTTAGTTGTTTTGCTGTCAGGTCCAGATGTTGCACGAGTCATCGGAAAGCACGGTCAGACGTTGAATGCATTGCAATTGTTGGCGCAAGGCGTTTTAAATCGTTGTGCCGATCGTTCGCTTTATGTTGTCGTTGATGCCGAAGGTTATCGAAAACGGAGAGAAGAAACGCTCGTTCGTTTAGCGAAAAGCATGGCGAAAAAAGTAGTGCAAACTGGAAAAGATATGTCGTTAGAGCCGATGAGTGCATGGGAACGAAAAGTCATTCATGCGGCGTTGAGCGACGATGAAAAAGTACAAACGTTTTCGGCTGGAACGGAGCCGCATCGCCACGTCGTTATTTCATTAAAACGGTAAACATTCTCTAGGGGAAGTCGTTCCTAGAGAATTTTTTTTGTAAATTCAAACAAGGTGTGTATGTTGTTATTCACATGTGGATAAGTTAAAATTTATTTGATTAACATTGTGAGTAACATATGTGTGACATAGATGTGGATGATTTTTTTTATGGAAGAAGGTGAGTAACATGGAGTTTGATACAATTGCAGCAATCTCAACCCCGATGGGTGAAGGGGCAATTGCAATTGTCCGCCTAAGCGGGGATAAGGCGATACAAATTGTCGATCAACTGTTTGTCGGAGTTGCCGGGAAGAGGCTTAAAGACGTCCCATCTCATACAATTCATTATGGGCATATCGTTCATCCGGAGACGAAAGAAACAGTTGAAGAAGTGATGGTAACCGTTATGAGAGCGCCAAAAACGTTCACACGCGAGGATGTCGTTGAAATTAATTGCCATGGCGGTCTTATTTCTGTTAACCGCGTGCTTCAACTCGTGTTAGAGTACGGCGCTCGTTTAGCAGAACCGGGTGAATTTACGAAGAGAGCTTTTTTAAACGGTCGCATTGATTTATCACAAGCGGAAGCGGTGATGGACTTAATCCGTGCTAAAACGGATCGTGCGATGGCCGTTGCATTGAACCAAATGGAAGGAAGGTTATCAAAACTTATTCGTCGTCTACGTCAAACGATTTTAGAGACGTTGGCACACGTTGAAGTGAATATTGACTATCCAGAGTATGATGATGTCGAAGAAATGACGCATCGTTTGTTGCTTGAGAAAGCGACAGAAGTGAAAAATGAAATTGGACGATTGTTGCAGACAGCACAACAAGGAAAAGTGTTACGAGATGGATTAGCGACCGTCATTGTCGGACGTCCAAATGTCGGAAAATCATCGCTATTAAACAGCTTGGCCCACGAAAATCGAGCGATCGTCACCGATATTCCCGGTACGACGCGTGATGTGATCGAGGAGTATGTCAATGTCCGGGGTGTACCACTCCGCTTGTTAGATACGGCAGGCATTCGCGAAACAGAGGATATCGTTGAGCGCATTGGGGTCGAGCGATCACGGAAAGTGTTAAAAGAAGCCGATTTGATTTTACTTGTGCTCAACTATAGTGAACCGTTGACGCTAGAAGATGAACAGCTATTTGAAGCAGTAAAAGGGATGGATGTCATCGTTATTGTCAATAAGACGGACTTGCCTAAACGAATAGATATGGAGCGGGTAAAACAATTGGCGCAAGGGGCACCAATTATTACGACATCGTTGCTAGAAGAAAGAGGAATCGATCAACTTGAAGAGGCGATTGCCTCATTGTTTTTCAGTGGGGATGTCGAAGCACGTGATTTAACATATGTATCAAATTCGCGCCATATTGCGTTGCTAACGCAAGCGAAAAAGTCGATAGAAGAAGCGATTCACGGCATCGAGTCGGGCATGCCGATCGACATCGTACAAATTGATTTAACAAGAGCGTGGGAGTTACTAGGAGAAATTGTTGGCGATACGGTACACGAAAGCTTAATTGATCAGTTGTTTGCACAATTTTGTTTAGGAAAATAAGGAGGGAACTTCATGATGCATTACGAGGCAGGGTCTTATGATGTCATCGTCGTCGGTGCTGGTCATGCTGGGTGTGAGGCTGCGCTTGCTGCTGCGCGCATGGGGGCAAACACTTTAGTCATTACACTTAACCTTGATATGATCGCTTTTATGCCATGTAATCCATCCATTGGCGGTCCTGCAAAAGGAATTGTCGTACGCGAAATCGACGCCCTTGGTGGCGAAATGGGCAAAAATATCGACAAAACGCATATTCAAATGAGAATGTTAAATACAGGAAAAGGACCGGCGGTGCGGGCGCTGCGTGCACAAGCAGATAAATTTTTATATCAACAGGAAATGAAAAAAACGTTAGAAAACCAAGAGAATTTAACATTATTACAAGGAAAGGTAGAAAAATTAATCGTCGAAGATGGTGTATGTAAGGGAGTAATAACACATACAGGTGCTCACTATTACGCAAAGGCTGTTGTTATTACGACAGGAACATTTTTGCGCGGTGAAATCATTATTGGGGATATTAAATATTCAAGCGGTCCAAACAATCAACAACCATCAGTTAAGCTCTCAGAACATTTAGAGGAGCTTGGTTTTGAGCTCGTTCGTTTTAAAACAGGGACGCCGCCGCGAGTCAACAGCCATACGATTGACTATAGCAAAACAGAAATTCAGCCAGGGGACGACGTGCCGCGCGCGTTTTCATATGAAACGAAACAATACATCACTGATCAGCTTCCTTGTTGGCTCACTTACACGACTGAGGAAACGCACCGAATTATCGATGAAAATTTGCACTTGTCACCGATGTATTCAGGAATGATTAAAGGGACAGGTCCACGCTATTGTCCATCGATCGAAGATAAAATCGTTCGTTTTCATGATAAGCCGCGTCACCAAATTTTCCTTGAGCCTGAAGGGAGACACACACAAGAAGTGTACGTGCAAGGGTTATCCACAAGTTTGCCGGAACATATTCAACGTCGAATGTTAGCGACTATTCCGGGGTTAGAGAAAGCACAGCTGATGCGAGCTGGCTATGCGATCGAATATGATGCGATTGTCCCAACGCAATTATGGCCAACGTTAGAAACAAAAGTCGTTCAGCGACTATACACAGCGGGACAAATTAACGGGACATCAGGATATGAAGAGGCGGCTGGCCAAGGATTAATTGCTGGTATTAATGCTGCATGTAAAGCGCTTGGCAAAGAGGAATTAATTTTAAGTCGTTCAGAAGCGTATATCGGTGTTTTAATCGATGATCTTGTCACGAAAGGAACGAATGAACCGTACCGCTTGTTAACATCCCGTGCTGAATATCGTCTTTTACTCAGACATGACAATGCTGATTTACGTTTAACGGAAATTGGATATAAGCTCGGTTTAATCTCACAAGAGCGATATGAAAAGTTTTTAGCGAAAAAAGAAGCGATCGAAGCGGAGAAGAAGCGGTTAAAATCGTACATTATTAAACCGACGCCGCAAGTGCAAGAAATGATTCGGCGTGTCGGGGGGAGCGAGTTAAAAGATGGCATTCGCGCTGCCGACTTGTTAAAGCGTCCAGAAATGACATATGAACATATTCAAATGCTTGTGCCAACGGAGCAGCCGATTGATCCAGAAGTGGCAGAACAAGTGGAAATCCAAATTAAGTACGAAGGATATATTGAAAAATCGCTACAACAAGTGGAAAAGTTGAAGAAAATGGAGAATAAAAAAATTCCAGAAGATATTGATTACGATGCGATTACAGGATTGGCGACAGAGGCGCGACAAAAGTTAAAACAAGTCCGTCCGCTTTCTATTGCACAAGCATCGCGAATTTCAGGGGTCAACCCAGCTGATATTTCAATTTTATTAGTGTATTTAGAGCAGGGAAAAATCGCACGCGTGTCAAATGAATAAAGAGGGATGAACAATGGATGTAAATGTATTTAAACAAATGCTAGAGGAGAAAGGCATCTCGCTTTCTCCTCAACAACTCGCTCAATTCGAAACATATTATGAACTGCTTGTTGAATGGAATGAGAAAATGAACTTAACGGCCATTACAGACAAAGAGGGCGTATACTTAAAGCATTTTTTTGACTCGATTACACCTGCTTTTTATTACGATTTTTCACAGCCGTTATCGATTTGCGATGTCGGGGCGGGGGCAGGATTTCCGAGCATACCGTTAAAAATTTGTTTTCCTCACCTACATGTATCAATTGTTGATTCTTTACAAAAACGAATCACGTTTCTTAATCATTTAGCAGGGCAACTTGGACTTGAGGGAGTTGCTTTTTACCACGACCGAGCTGAAACGTTTGGACAAAAAAGTGTCCGCGAGTCGTTTGATGTTGTGATGGCTCGTGCTGTCGCGCGATTGTCTGTGTTAAGCGAGCTTTGCTTGCCGCTTGCAAAGGTAGGTGGGGTGTTTATTGCGATGAAAGGTGCATCAGCAAAAGAGGAGCTTGAACAAGGAAATACAGCGATTCGCGTGCTTGGTGGGGAAGTGGCGAAAGTGGAACAATTTGTATTACCGATTGAGGAAAGTGAACGAGCGATCATTTTTATTGAAAAAAGAAGAAAAACACCGAAGAAATATCCACGTAAACCAGGGGTACCGAACAAACTTCCAATTGAATGAATGTGTTGAGTTCTCAAAGGTGGTGTCAGGGGGAAATGAAGCATCCTTTTTCGCGCTTTTTTAGCTTTGGTGAGAAAGAGCAAGAGGAGATCGTCGTACCGAATGAAGAAATTAAGCGCATAGCTATTTCACAAATTGTTCCAAATCGGTTTCAGCCGCGGACTATTTTTGTTGAAGATAAAATTGACGAGCTTGCTCAAACCATTCGAACGCACGGGATGATCCAACCAATTGTCGTTCGGGAATGTGAAGATGGAAAGTTTGAAATTATTGCTGGCGAACGGAGATGGCGAGCCGCGCAAAAGCTCGGTTGGACCGACATACCTGCCATTATTAAAAACTTAAATGATACAGAAACGGCTTCTGTTGCCTTAATTGAAAACTTGCAACGGGAAGAGTTGACTCCAATTGAAGAAGCGATTGCTTATGCTCGTTTGCTTGAATTGCATAATTTAACACAGGAGGCGTTAGCCCAAAGGCTCGGAAAAGGACAATCGACCATTGCTAACAAGCTTCGCCTATTAAAACTACCTCAAGAAGTACAAGATGCATTGTTGCAACGTCAAATTACAGAGCGTCATGCTCGTGCGTTAATTGTGTTAAAAGATTACGATAAGCAGCTAAAGTTGCTTGAAGAAATTATTCAAAAGCAACTAAACGTCAAACAAACGGAAGATCGAGTGGCTAAAATGCTAGAAGAAAATGATAAACGCCCAAAATCAAAGCGAAAATCATTAAGTAAAGATATGCGCATTGCCGTCAATACGATTCGTCAGTCGTTAACGATGGTTGCTGATAGTGGAGTTGCCATCGATTCAGAAGAAGAGGAATTTGAAGACTATTATCAAATTACAATCCGCATTCCGAAAAAGCAAAAATAACACCTCATCAAAAACGACGATGAGGTTTTCTTTTTGTATATAAAAATATTGAAAAATTCGTGATACAATAAAGGTATTATAGGTAAAGGATGGGGAGCATTGTGGGGAAAATTATCGCTATTGCCAATCAAAAAGGCGGTGTCGGCAAAACGACAACAGCAGTAAACTTATCCGCTTGTTTAGCTCATATGGGGAAGAAAACGTTGCTTGTTGACATTGATCCGCAAGGAAATGCGACGAGTGGTATCGGTGTGGAAAAACATGAAATTGAACAATGTGCATATGACTTATTAGTTGAGGAAGTAGATGTACGTCAAGTGATTCGTCCGACAAATATCGAGCGTCTGCATATTATCCCTGCTACCATTCAACTCGCCGGTGCGGAGATTGAGCTCGTCCCGATCGTTTCAAGGGAAGTTCGTTTACAAAAGGCATTAAGTCCAGTCAAGGATATATATGATTTTATTATTATCGACTGCCCGCCTTCCCTAGGATTGTTAACGATCAATGCTTTAACTTCAGCTGATACGGTATTAATTCCCGTCCAGTGTGAATATTACGCATTGGAAGGGCTTAGTCAATTGTTAAATACGATTCGCCTTGTGCAAAAACATTTGAATTCGAATTTACGCATCGAAGGTGTGTTGCTTACCATGTTTGATGCCCGTACAAACCTAGGCATTCAAGTCATTCAAGAAGTGAAAAAGTATTTTCGTGAGAAAGTATATGAAACAATTATTCCGCGCAACGTTCGACTAAGTGAGGCACCAAGCCATGGAAAGCCAATTATTTTGTACGACGCAAAATCGCGAGGGGCAGAAGTGTATGCGGACTTTGCGAAAGAGGTGATTGCAAATGGCTAAAGGGCTCGGGAAAGGCATTCACGCTCTTTTTACTAACTTAGAAGCGGAAAAAGGGGAGACGGTGCAAGATATTGACATTCAACAGCTTCGTCCTAACCCATATCAGCCGCGTAAAACGTTCAATGAACAGGCGTTAGAAGAACTAAAACAGTCCATTGTGGAACATGGAATTGTTCAACCTCTCATCGTTCGCCAGACGATTAAAGGATATGAGATTGTTGTAGGTGAACGGCGATTTCGTGCGGCGCAATTGGCTGGGATGAAAACTGTTCCGGCAGTTGTGCGCGAGCTTTCGGATGAACAAATGATGGAGATTGCACTACTTGAGAACTTACAACGTGAAGATTTAAATCCAATTGAAGAAGCGACAGCATACCAATTATTAATTACACGATGCAAATTAACACAAGAAGAGCTCGCTAAACGTTTAGGGAAGAGTCGACCACATATTGCGAATCATCTGCGCCTTCTATCGCTTCCAAGTGACGTTCAGCAAATGATTGAAGAGGGCACGTTATCCATGGGACATGGTCGCGCATTATTGGCATTAAAAAACAAACAGAAGCTCTCAACTGTGATTCAACGTGTGATTCGTGAATCACTTAATGTTCGACAACTTGAGGCACTTATTCAACAGCTAAATGAAAATGTTCCACGTGAAACATTAGGGAAAAACGAGGAGAAAAGTGTATTTTTGGCACAAAGTGAAGCATTATTACGGGAACGTTTAGGAACAGCTGTATCCATTAAAAAAAATCGAAAAAAAGGGAAAATCGAAATCGAGTTTTTTTCTGAGGAAGATTTAACACGTATTTTACAATTGTTGAACGCATATGACGAATATATGGATGAATGAGGGATGTGAAACATTTTGGTTTTGCTCGGTACGCTTGTTAACGGAATATGTATTATCATCGGTGCACTATTAGGAGCTTCTTTTCGCAACATCCCTGAACGTGTAAAATCAACAGTGATGAACGGCATTGGCCTTTCGGTCGTCGTTCTCGGGGTGAAAATGGGATTAGAGAGCGATCAATTTTTAATTGTTATTATTAGTTTAGTTGTTGGCGGAGCGCTAGGAGAGATGTGGGATATTGAGGAGAAGCTTGAAAGGTTAGGAAAATGGGTAGAAAGGCGAATGTGATATGGGGCGGAAGGGATGATTTCAAGAGGGTTTGTTAGTGCAACCCTTCTGTTTGTTGTTGGCTCAATGGCCATTGTCGGTGCGTTACATAGCGGGTTAAGAGGGGATCATCTTGTACTATATACAAAATCAATTTTAGACGGCTTTGCAAGCATTATCTTAACCGCTACGTTTGGCATCGGCGTTCTTTTTTCGGCCATTCCTGTCGTCATTTATCAAGGCTCCATCGCTTTGATGGCTACACAAATTGATCGTTTTATTCCGGCAAGCGCTCTGGAAGCGTTCATTGCTGAATCAACCGCTACAGGCGGAATTTTAATTATTGCAATTGGATTAAATATGTTACGTCTGACATCTGTTCGCGTCGCAAACTTATTGCCAAGCATTTTAGTGAACGCGTTCATTGTCGCTTTCGTGTATACATTATTCTAACAGTTTGTATTTTAACTCATTTATTTGTAAAGAAGCTAATCGTTGTTGTTTTTTTCGCTGCATTCCAGCTTCGTAAATGCCTGTTGCAATAGTTTCTGCCATATTCATTACTAAGTGAAGTCGAGTATTTTGTAGTACGAGAAATTCCATAAACCCGCTCACATTGACAATCCCAGTAATATGGGCGTCACCGACGGAAGGGAGATTTTTATTGACAGCCGCCCCTGGTTTTAATGACCCTTTTTCAACTGTGACCATCCCGATATTTTTTACACGGCCAAGGCAAGCATCGACAGCGATGATAAATGAATGTTTATGTTGTTGTTGAATGTCTTTTATTTTTTCTTCTAGATTAACGGCATGGATCGGATCTTTTAACGTTCCGTACACATAAAACGGCAACGCTCCTTTTTGTTCCAGCATTGTACCGACAAGTGGTCCGAGCGAATCGCCAGTTGAACGATCTGTACCGATACACATGATGATAATTGGTGTATGTGTAGAAGCTGGTAGTAAGCGTAAAATGGATGATGAAAGTTGAACTGCCGCGTTTGGCTCATCGTAAAAAAATTTATTTTGCATATGTCCGTTCCCTCCTTCGATTCAATGACGTGGTAACAGTATACGGAAAAATGTGAATATATATACATTGAGTGTCGTAGAAAGTTCATGTGCTACAAATGTAAGCAAAATACTGTTACAATAACTTATGCGTGAGTAAAGAAGCTTGTATAGGTTATTTCGCTACGATGGAGGTGGACGAATGGAACAAATGAAAAAAATATATGATCGTGTTGTTGCACAAATATTAGAAGGTGACTGGCTCGTTACAGTCGGTGTCAATTTATTTAAAATTGTCACGATTGTTTTTTTTGCATCTATTTTGTTAAAAGTTATAAAATTAACGATTGCAAAGTTTTTTGCTGTCCGACAAAAAGCACCGATCCGCTTGTCTGAGCGAAGAGAAGCGACGTTAATGCGTTTGCTGAACAATATTGCTACGTATAGCATTTACTTTATTACGTTTATGATGGTTTTAGACGCTGTTGGCGTTAATATTCGTGCGATTTTAGCAGGTGCCGGGATCGTTGGGCTTGCTGTCGGATTTGGGGCGCAAAACCTTGTTCGCGATATTATTACCGGATTTTTTATTATTCTTGAAGATCAGTTTGCGGTTGGAGATTATGTGCGCATCGGGACATTTGAAGGACATGTAGAAGAAATCGGTTTGCGCACGACGAAGCTGAAAAGCTTTACGGGTGAAGTGCACATTTTGCCAAATGGAACGATTACACAAGTGACAAACTTTTCTTTAAACAATAGTATTGCTGTTGTTGATGTGAGCATTGCCTATGAAGGAGATTTAGAAAGGGCGGAAGCTGTTATTCGTGAAGTGCTAGAAGAAATGCCAAGCAAATATGAAGACATTGTGAGTACGCCAGAACTGTTAGGCATTCAAAACTTAGGACCGTCTGAAGTTGTCATGCGCATTACGTGTGAAACGAAGCCGATGCGCCATTGGCATATTGCCCGCGCCTTGCGAAAAGAAATTAAGCTTCGTTTGGACGAGTGTGGAATTGAATTTCCGTTTCCTCGCTTAGTTCTTTATAATCGCGAACAGCAGGCAGAGCGTGCTTAAACAACGGAAAGGAGTGTGCTATATTGAATAAAGAGTATGGCATGCACGATATTGTTGAAATGAAAAAGGCGCATCCTTGCGGTACAAATCGTTGGAAAATCATTCGAATGGGCATGGATATTCGCATCAAATGCGAAGGATGTGGTCATAGCGTTTTGTTACCGCGGAAAGAATTTGAGAAGAAAATGAAAAAAGTGCTTGTCAAACATGAGGAATAGATGAAGAGAGGAGCATAACGATGGGTTTAACAGCAGGAATTGTCGGTCTTCCGAACGTTGGAAAATCAACGTTGTTTAATGCGATTACAAAAGCAGGTGCGGAGTCTGCTAACTATCCGTTTTGTACGATCGAGCCAAACGTTGGGATTGTTGAAGTGCCGGATGAGCGTCTAAAAACATTGACGGAATTATTTAATCCAAAACGTACGGTTCCAACTGTATTTGAGTTTACAGATATCGCGGGAATCGTGAAAGGCGCAAGCAAAGGTGAGGGACTAGGGAATAAGTTTTTATCCCACATTCGTCAAGTGGATGCTATTTGCCAAGTTGTTCGTTGTTTCGCTGATGAAAATATTACTCACGTTGCTGGAAAAGTAGACCCGATTGCTGATATTGAAACAATTAATTTAGAGCTCGTTTTCGCTGATTTAGAAACAGTAGATAAGCGAATAGACCGTGTTGGAAAAATGGCGAAGCAAAAAGATAAGGAAGCGGTATTTGAATATGATATTTTAATGAAACTGAAAGAAACATTTGAAGCGGGGAAACCGGCGAGAACGCTCTCATTTACTGAGGAAGAAATGAAAGTCGTGAAGCAACTCCATTTACTAACAATTAAACCGATGTTGTACGTTGCTAACGTTGGGGAAGAAGATTTAGCTGATCCAAACAACAATGAATATGTCCAACAAGTAAAAGCATTTGCAAAAGAAGACAACGCAGAAGTCATTGTTGTGTGCGCAAAAGTCGAGGCAGAGATGGCAGAATTAGACGATGAGGAAAAAGAGATGTTTTTACAAGAGCTCGGCATCGAGCAATCCGGCTTAGACCAGCTTATTCGTGCCTCATATAGCTTGCTTGGACTAGCAACGTACTTTACAGCGGGCGAGCAAGAGGTGCGTGCATGGACGTTTCGTAAAGGAATGAAAGCACCACAATGTGCTGGAATTATTCATTCTGATTTCGAAAGAGGATTTATTCGAGCTGAAACGGTATCTTATGAAGATTTAGTTGCGGCAGGGTCTATGGCTGCAGCACGTGAAGCAGGAAAAGTACGGCTAGAAGGAAAAGATTACGAAGTGCAAGATGGGGACATTATTCATTTTCGTTTCAATGTCTAATGTTGCACATAAAAGACGTTCATGATATAATCAGCAAATGTGAGTAATGATATATTGCTCCTTGCTCTGTAGAGAGCCGTGTAGACCAAAAGGAGGTGACTGTGTCGTGATGAGAAAATACGAAATTATGTACATTATCCGTCCAAACATGGAAGAAGAAGCGAGAAAAGCAGTTGTTGAGCGTTTTAATAACGTGTTAACTGAAAATGGCGCAGAAATTACGAACGTGAAAGAATGGGGTAAGCGTCGTCTCGCTTATGAAATTGAAAAGTTCCGTGACGGTTACTACATGATTTTAAACGTTGTTGCGAAGCCAGCAGCGGTTCAAGAATTTGACCGTTTAGCGCGCATCAGCGAAGATATCATTCGTCATATCGTCGTGAAGGAAGAAGAATAATTTCCTCATGAATAGGAGTGGTTCTGATGATTAATCGCGTAATTCTCGTCGGAAGACTGACGAAAGATCCAGAATTACGCTATACTCCAAATGGAGTTGCTGTTGCCACGTTTACGCTAGCGGTGAATCGAACGTATACGAACCAACAAGGTGAACGTGAAGCCGATTTTATCAACTGTATCGTTTGGCGCCGACAAGCTGAAAATGTGGCGAACTATTTGAAAAAAGGTAGTTTAGCTGGCGTAGAGGGTCGAATTCAAACGAGATCATATGAAAACCAAGAAGGAAAGCGAGTATATGTGACAGAGGTTGTCGCCGATAGCGTGCAGTTTTTGGAGCCGCGAGGTGGCGGTGAACAGCGTGGCATGGCATCAGGCAGCTATGGCGAGCCGTTTCCATTTGGATCAAATCAGAACCCGAACCAAGGACGTAGCAGCGGATTTAGTCGTATTGATGATGATCCATTTGCGAACGATGGACGACCAATCGACATATCGGACGATGATTTGCCGTTTTAATATAAATCATTTTAGAAGGGAGGATATACGATGGCAGGACGTAAAGGTGGACGTACAAAACGTCGTAAAGTTTGCTACTTTACAGCAAACGGAATTACGCACATCGACTACAAAGATGTAGACACGTTAAAGAAATTCATTTCTGAGCGTGGTAAAATTTTACCTCGCCGCGTAACAGGTACGAGTGCGAAATATCAACGTAAATTAACAATTGCGATCAAGCGTGCTCGTCAAATGGCTTTATTACCATACGTTGCGGGCGAGTAAAAAAGAGAAAGCAGTAAGGGGGACGAAGCCTTACTGCTTTTTGCTTTCGAGGAGGGAAAAACAGTGAAAAACGCGCGCGTATTAACAGAGGGAGCGGTACAACTTGCTATTTTTACCGTGCTTCTTTTGCTTAGTTTATATATGCCAGTGTTTGGAATGGTCACTACGTTTTTTTTAGCTGTTCCATTTCTTTTGTTTACTATGCGTCATACATATAAAAATGGTTTATTTTTACTTGCTGCATCATTTATTCCATCCATTTGGTTCGGTTCACTATTTTCTGTACCGATGACGCTAATGTTTGCAACGAGTGGAGTGGTGATGGGGCACGTTTGGCGAAAAAAGGGTGGAACATATGCGGTTTTGCTCGCTGGAACGCTTTCTTTCTTACTTAGTATGATCATCATTTATGCCGCATCTGTTTTGTTCTTCGACATTCATATTGGCAAGCAAATTGAAGAGATGATGCAACAATCGTTTCAAAGTGCACAGGCGGTGTTAGAACAGTTTGGCCAACCAGTGAATGAGCAGTTTGAAAAAACGATGAAACAAACGATGGACGTTGTCCTCGATTTATTGCCGACTGCGTTTATCTTTGCTGCCGCATTTTTCGCTTGGATGACTCAACGAGCTGCTTTGCCAATTTTAAAGCGATTAAACGTACCCATCGGCGATTGGCAGCCGTTTCGTGAGCTCGTTTTACCAAAAAGCCTATTATGGTACTATTTAGCTGTGATGGTTTTGCTCTTTTTCCCAATTGAGCACGGATCGTTTCTTTATGTTGCGCTTCTCAACTTGTTTCAAATTTTGCAACTGCTTATGACAATTCAAGGATTTTCATTCATTTTTTATTGGATGCATCATAAAAAGATGGGGCGTAAAGGAGCTATTGTGATTGTCGTTTTATCTCTATTTTTCCCTTTTTTACTTCACCTCGTACGAATATTGGGTATAATTGATTTAGGATTTGATTTGCGAAAGAGGCTGAATGATTAATGAAACAAGGAGCTGACGTTCATGTTCAGTTTGTATGAAAAGCAGAGGCATCGCTATCCCTTGTACGTTTTAATTAGTATTACGCTCGTATTACTTATTATTGTCACATATTTCCAATGGATCATTGGGATAGTTGCTGCTGTGCTCCTTGGACCAACGTTATTTCATGTGTTCCGATCGTATAAAGTTGCCCAAGAAGAAATTGAAGATTACATTTCCACCCTTTCGTATCGTATTAAAAAGGTTGGAGAGGAAGCGTTAATGGGCATGCCGATTGGCATTATGCTTATTAACGAGGAATTAGAAATTGAATGGACAAACACGTTTTTATGCTCTTGTTTTGGAGTCGATACGTTAGTTGGGCAATCGTTATATGATGTCGCAGAACAGCTCGTCCCTCTTATGAAAAAAGAGGCAACGGAAGAAGCAATTACGTTACACGATCGAACGTTTAAAGTGATCATTCGCCCCGAAGAGCGCTTACTTTACTTTTTCGATATTACCGAGCAGGCTCAATTGGAGAGAAGATATGAACAAGAAAAGATTGTACTAGGTGTCATCTTTCTTGATAATTATGACGATGTGACGCAAGGAATGGACGATCAAACGAAAAGTCAGCTGAATAGTCAAGTGATGTCAATTTTAAATAGGTGGGCAAGTGAATACGGCTTATTTTTAAAACGCACGTCATCTGATCGTTTTGTCGCCGTGTTAAATGAACATATTTTACAACAGCTTGAGAAAAACAAATTTTCTATTTTGGATGAGGTGCGTGAACAAACAGCTAAAAATCATGTACCACTCACGTTAAGTATCGGGATTGGAACAAATTCGCCGTCCTTGCCAGAGCTAGGCGCATTGGCACAATCTAGTTTAGATTTAGCGCTTGGGCGTGGCGGTGATCAAGTAGCTATTAAACAACCGAACGGAAAAGTGAAATTTTATGGCGGGAAAACGAGTCCAATGGAAAAACGTACGAGAGTTCGGGCGCGCGTCATTTCACACGCGTTAAAAGAGCTTATTTTAGAAAGCGAACAAGTATTTATTATGGGACATAAGTATCCTGACATGGATGCGATTGGAGCTGCGATGGGCATTTTAAAAGTCGCTCAAATGAACGAAAAAGAAGGGTTTATTATTATTGATACGAACCGAATTGATTCCGGTGTACAAAGACTGCTTGATGAGGTGAAAGAGCAATCGGAGCTTTGGTCGCGCTTTATTTCTCCTGAACAAGCATTAGACTTGGCGACAGACGATACGCTACTCGTTGTCGTTGATACACATAAACCTTCACTTGTTATTGAAGAGCGGCTATTGCTTCGTTTAGATCGGGTTGTCGTTATTGATCATCACCGTCGTGGTGAGGAGTTCATTAAAGATCCAATACTCGTTTACATGGAACCATATGCTTCATCAACGTCAGAGTTAGTAACGGAATTGTTAGAATATCAACCAAAACGTTCGAAGCTGTCGATGCTTGAAGCAACCGCTTTATTAGCAGGTATTGTTGTCGATACGAAAAGTTTTACGTTGCGCACAGGATCGCGAACGTTCGATGCCGCTTCATATTTGCGGGCTCAAGGGGCTGATACGACGCTCGTTCAAAAGTTGTTAAAAGAAAATATTGAGCATTACATGAAGCGCGCTAAAATTATTGGGAACGCTGTCATTGATGAGTATGGTTTTGCTATTGCGAAAGGAAACGCCAATGAAGCATATGATCCTGTTTTAATTGCTCAAGCGGCAGACACGCTATTATCTTTACACGGTGTTGTCGCTTCGTTTGTCATTTCAAAACGAAACGATCAAACTATAGGGATTAGTGCGCGTTCATTGGGAGATGTGAATGTTCAAATCATTATGGAGAAGCTTGATGGCGGAGGCCACTTAACGAACGCTGCAACTCAGCTTACTAACGTAACGATTGATGAAGCTGAGAAGCGATTGAGAGCAGCGATTCAAGAATATATTGAAGGGGGTAAACAATCATGAAAGTGATCTTTTTAAAAGATGTGAAAGGAAAAGGAAAAAAAGGTGAAGTTAAAAATGTTGCTGACGGTTACGCACAAAACTTTTTATTTAAGCAAGGGCTTGCTATCGAAGCAACACCAGCTAATTTAAAAGCGTTAGAAGCTCAAAAAAATAAACAAAAGAAAGAAGCAGAAGAAGAACTAGCTCGCGCTAAACAACTAAAGGAAAAAATGGATACGTTAACAGTTGAATTGTTTGCGAAAGCTGGTGAGGGTGGACGATTATTCGGTTCAATTACAAGTAAACAAATTGCTGAGGCTCTTCAGCAACAACATCATATTAAAATCGATAAGCGCAAAATTGAACTTGACGATGCGATTCGGGCGCTTGGATATACAAATGTACCAGTGAAACTTCATCCGGAAGTAACTGCAACATTAAAAGTGCATGTGCAAGAACAAAAGTGATGAAATGTGATTTTATGCCGGATTTTTTCCGTGCATATAATCACATTTTTCTTATGAGAAAGGATGGTGAGTAACATGGACGACGTATTTGCTGATCGACTTCCCCCACAAAACATTGAAGCTGAACAAGCTGTACTCGGGGCGATTTTATTAGAGCCATCCGCGCTCACAAGCGCTTCAGAAATATTAATCCCCGAAGATTTTTATCGGGCGGCTCATCAAAAAATTTTCCGGACGATGTTGCAATTATCCGATCGCGGTGAGCCGGTTGATTTAGTGACAGTCACATCAGAGCTAGCAGATGCAAATGCGCTTGAGGAAGTAGGCGGTGTTTCATATTTAACAGAGCTTGCGAATGCTGTTCCAACAGCGGCAAACGTGCAATATTATGCGAAAATTGTTGAAGAGAAATCTATTTTGCGCCGTTTAATTCGCACGGCTACATCGATTGCCCAAGACGGCTATACGCGTGAAGATGAAGTAGAGGATGTATTAAATGAGGCTGAACGAAAAATTTTAGAGGTCTCCCAACGAAAAAATACGACGGGATTTCAAAACATAAAAGATGTACTTGTTCAAGCATATGATAACATTGAAATGCTCCATAACCGAAAAGGCGAAATTACCGGTATTCCAACCGGCTTTATTGAGCTTGATCGTATGACAGCAGGATTTCAACGGAGCGACTTTATTATTGTCGCTGCTCGCCCGTCTGTCGGAAAAACGGCATTTGCATTAAATATTGCCCAAAATGTAGCGACGCGTACAGGGGAAAACGTGGCCATTTTCAGCTTGGAAATGGGGGCTCAACAACTCGTTATGCGTATGCTTTGTGCGGAGGGCAACATTAACGCCCAAAATTTACGGACGGGCAAATTGACACCGGAAGATTGGGGAAAGTTGACGATGGCAATGGGAAGCCTTTCGAATGCAGGTATTTTTATTGATGACACCCCGAACATTCGCGTCAGTGAAATTCGCGCCAAATGCCGTCGTTTAAAGCAAGAGCAGGGGCTTGGTATGGTACTCATCGACTATTTGCAACTTATTCAAGGAAGTGGACGAAATCGTGAAAATCGCCAACAGGAAGTATCGGAAATTTCCCGCTCGCTAAAAGCGCTAGCACGTGAATTAGACGTTCCTGTCATTGCTTTATCTCAGCTTTCTCGTAGTGTAGAGCAGCGTCAAGATAAGCGACCGATGATGTCGGATTTGCGTGAATCGGGAAGTATTGAACAAGATGCTGATATTGTCGCCTTTTTATACCGCGATGATTATTACGACAAAGAATCGGAGAATAAAAATATTATCGAAATTATTATCGCAAAACAACGGAACGGCCCTGTTGGCACGGTGCAGCTTGCTTTTGTGAAAGAATACAACAAGTTTGTCAACTTAGAGCGCCGCTTCGATGATACAAATGTTCCACCTGTTGCTTAATTTATACGAATAAAAAATGTTTATATTGATATAAATGTTCGGTTTTTTATTGATTTTTGGCAGTTGATTTGGTACACTTACTTTGTTTGGAATTGATGAAGCGGAGGTGCTCGCTATGTCTTCAGTTGTTGTTGTCGGAACACAATGGGGCGATGAGGGAAAAGGAAAAATTACGGATTTTTTGTCACAACATGCGGAAGTTATTGCACGATATCAAGGTGGAAATAACGCCGGACATACAATTGTATTTAACGGTGAAAAGTATAAATTACATTTAATTCCTTCAGGTATTTTTTATAAAGATAAAATTTGCGTCATTGGAAACGGAATGGTTGTTGACCCGAAAGCTCTCGTGCAAGAATTAGCTTATTTACATGAGCGCGGAGTGAGTACGGAAAATTTACGCATTAGCAATCGTGCACACGTCATTTTGCCTTATCATTTGAAACTTGATGAAGTGGAAGAAGAACGAAAAGGGGCTAACAAAATTGGAACGACGAAAAAAGGAATTGGCCCGGCTTACATGGATAAGGCAGCACGTGTTGGCATTCGCATTGCAGATTTACTTGATCGTGAAGTATTTGCGGAAAAATTAGCACGCAATTTAGCAGAGAAAAATATTCTTTTTGAAAAAGTATACGGTGTCGAAGGATTTAAATTAGAGCATATTCTCGATGAGTACTATGAGTATGGACAACAAATCGCAAAATATGTTTGCGATACATCTGTCGTATTAAACGATGCACTTGATGAAGGGCGCCGTGTTCTATTTGAAGGTGCACAAGGGGTTATGCTCGATATTGACCAAGGAACATATCCGTTTGTTACGTCATCAAACCCGGTTGCTGGTGGAGTGACAATTGGCGCTGGTGTTGGTCCGACAAAAATAAAACACGTTGTTGGTGTCGCGAAAGCATATACAACCCGTGTAGGTGATGGTCCATTTCCAACGGAGTTGAACAATGAAATTGGTGATCGCATTCGTGAAGTAGGTCGTGAGTATGGGACAACGACAGGGCGCCCGCGCCGCGTCGGTTGGTTCGATAGCGTTGTTGTTCGGCATGCGCGTCGAGTAAGTGGTATTACAGATTTATCATTAAATTCGATCGACGTATTAACAGGTATTGAAACATTGAAAATTTGCGTTGCTTATCGCTACAAAGGGCAGATCATCGAAGAGTTTCCGGCCAGCTTAAAAGTATTAGCAGAATGTGAACCTGTGTACGAAGAACTGCCAGGATGGACAGAGGATATTACTGGCGTCGAAAGCTTAGATGAACTACCAGCTAACGCGCGCCATTATGTTGAGCGCATCTCGCAATTAACGGGCATTCCGCTCTCCATTTTCTCTGTCGGCCCGGATCGTTCTCAAACGAATGTTGTTCGCAATGTGTATGCATAACTACAAAAAACGTCGATGGACAATTCATCGACGTTTTTTATTAAAAACTATTGCTTTATGGCTATTTTTATAATAGAATAATTTATGTCTTTTGAGATGCGGTTCCGTGGTGTAGGGGTTAACATGCCTGCCTGTCACGCAGGAGATCGCGGGTTCGAATCCCGTCGGAACCGCCATTTTTTATTTTCATAGGCGTACCGCTCGACTAGCATCTTGAGTAAACAAACGGAGAGCGGGACGAAGGACGTGTTGTTTCAAACTCATTAATAAAGGTAAGTGAATTACTTAAACGGCTCGGTAGCTCAGTCGGTAGAGCAAAGGACTGAAAATCCTTGTGTCGGCGGTTCGATTCCGTCCCGAGCCACTTGGAAGCATAGATACATATATGTGTCTATGCTTTTTTATTTTATAATGATGACATGATACACTATAAGTAAATATTCCTTTTTGGGGAGTGAATACAGATGGAAAAAAAAATTTTAGTTGTGGACGATGAAAAACCAATTGCTGATATTTTGCAATTTAATTTAAAAAAAGAAGGATATGACGTACATTGTGCATACGATGGTGTCGAAGCGTTGCAAAAAGTAGAAGATGTACAACCAGACTTAATTTTATTGGATATTATGCTACCACAAAAAGATGGAATGGAAGTATGTAGGGAAATTCGAAAAAAATACGATATGCCCATTATTATGTTGACAGCAAAAGATTCTGAAATCGATAAAGTGCTCGGGTTGGAGCTTGGTGCTGATGATTATGTAACGAAGCCATTCAGCACACGTGAGCTATTGGCGCGCGTGAAGGCGAATTTACGACGTCATCAACAAAAACAAGAACAAGATCCAAAAGAAATGAGCGAAATCAAAATTGGTTCGCTTACCATTCATCCGGACGCCTATACTGTATCCAAACGGGGAGAACAAATTGAATTAACTCATCGCGAATTTGAACTGCTCCATTATTTGGCGAAACATATCGGTCAAGTCATGACGAGAGAACATTTATTGCAAACAGTATGGGGGTACGATTATTTTGGTGATGTGCGCACCGTTGATGTAACTGTCAGACGTTTGCGTGAAAAAATTGAAGACAACCCTTCGCATCCAACGTGGATTGTTACAAGACGCGGGGTAGGGTATTATTTACGAAATCCGGAACAGGAGTAACAGCATGAAAAAAGTAAGTATATTTCAATCGATTCACGTCAAATTTGCCCTAATTTATATTTTGCTTATTTTAATTGCTATGCAAATTATTGGGGCTTATTTTGTTCGCCAACTGGAAGCTCAGCTTGTTGAAAACTTCAAAAACTCATTAAATGAACGGGTTATTTTACTTGCCTATAACATTGAACAAGAAATGAATAAAGAACGAGATAAAAAAAGTCCTACACTCGAAGAGGAAATTCGTTCGATTTTACAAGATTTCGTCTCACAAGATATTTCTGAAGTACGGGTCATTGATAATAAAAGTAAAGTATTAGGTACATCGAATCCATATAATCAAAATATCGTTGGAAAACGAACAACAGATTTGCTTATTAAACGAACGATAGTGGCAGGGGAAATGGCGGAAAAAATGCTTGTTGATCCGAAAACAGGACATCGGATGTACATTTCCTCTACACCTATTAAAGTGAAAAACGAAATTAAAGGCGCAATTTATGTCATCGCCTCGATGGAAAATGTTTTCGCACAAATGAGGCAAATTAACAACATTTTAGCGACAGGAACAGGGATTGCTTTAGTCATTACGGCATTGCTGGGCATTTTGCTAGCGCAGACAATTACACGTCCTATTTCAGATATGCATAAACAGGCGTTAGCGATGGCGAAAGGTAACTTTTCACGAAAAGTAAAAGTGTACGGATATGATGAAATTGGACAGCTTGCTCTCAGTTTTAATAACTTAACGAAAAAGTTACAAGAAGCGCAAGCAACAACAGAAGGCGAACGACGTAAATTAGAGTCAGTTTTGACGCATATGACGGACGGTGTCATTGCGACTGATCGGAAAGGGAGAATTATTTTAATTAACGATGCAGCGCTAAACATTTTGAATGTTTCACGTGAAACAGTCATTTCTGCTCCGATTGTGACGGTATTAGGTTTGGATGAACAATATACGTTTGAAACGTTGATTGAAGAACGGGAAACGTTAATTTTAGACTTTAGCACAGAAGAAGAAATGTATATTTTGCGAGCTTCTTTGTCTGTCATTCAAAAAGAAAAAGGGTTTGTAAATGGACTCATTGTTGTGCTACATGATATTACGGAGCACGAAAAAATTGATCGCGACCGTAGGGAATTTGTTGCAAATGTTTCGCATGAATTGCGCACGCCATTAACAACGATGCGCAGTTATTTAGAGGCGCTTGCTGATGGAGCTTGGCGCGATGAAGAAATTGCTCCACGATTTATTGAAGTTGCTCAAAACGAGACAGAACGAATGATTCGCCTTGTGAATGACTTATTGCAACTTTCTAAGCTCGACAGCAAAGACTATAAATTGAAAAAAACACGTGTTGATTTTATTCCTTACTTTCATAAGGTGATTGATCGGTTTGAATTAACGAAAAAAGAGAACGTTTCGTTTGTTCGAGACTTTCCAAATGAGAAAATAATTGTGTATATGGATGAAGATAAAATTACCCAAGTGCTTGACAATATTATTTCGAATGCACTCAAATACTCGCCTCAAGGTGGAACAATTACGTTTCGCGTTGAAAAACTAGAAGGCATCATTCAAGTGAGCGTGAAAGATGAAGGAGTAGGTATTCCGAAAGCAGACTTATCAAAAATTTTCGAGCGCTTTTATCGTGTTGATAAGGCACGTTCACGTAAACTCGGTGGAACAGGATTAGGTCTGGCTATCGCAAAAGAGGTTGTCTTGGCACACGGTGGGCGTATTTGGGCAGAAAGTCGAGAACGAAAAGGGACAACCATTTACTTTACTTTGCCGATTGAACAACAGAAAAAAGGATGAAAACGATGAAATACGAAACGATCAAGTCAATTGTATTGACGATTCTTGTATGTACGAGCGTTTTTTTTACTTGGAGTTTATGGACGTATCAACCGAAATACGACTTCATTGAAAACGCAAAATACATTCAAAACGTCCCTGTCAGTAACGTAGCTGTTGATTATGGAACAGTTATTCAGCCTCGTTATATTTTCATTCATAAAAATGGGAACCATTACGGGATTACCCATCACCCAGATATTTATAAGTTTATGAAAGAGTTGAAAACATGGACATTTGACCATTTTGAGGATATATCCGGGACTATAAAAAAAGAAAAGTTCCTTTCTTTTGTACATGGAAAAGGACAAATAGAGATTATTTACCCCGATGATATCCCAATTGAAATGTATCGAACTATTTTTCAGATAGAAGATCGGGATATTGAAAAAGTTCGCTTCGACCGTATCATCATCCCGATTGATGAGAGTAAGCAGGAGATCAATGTTTATTTTATATGTGCAAATGAAAGACGAGTATACAAAGCAGTCGCCCAAAGCGCATCAATTGAACATATAAAGCAAACATATTACACACAAGCAGAGCGCTATACATCGTTTTTGTCGTATGACATTAACGAAACGAAATTTTTATTTTTACCTGCTCGTCCGCTCGTGTTAAACCGATTGCAGTATTATATGGATGAATTAAGTACAGAGCGCTTTAAAGATGCATTATTTACAGATCCGAGCTTTGTCAAAAAAGATGTGTTAGCTTTTGGTGAGGAATATACAGATGGTTCTCGTTTAATGGATGTTGATCTATCAAAAAAACTATTGTTGTATGTCAATCCAGCTGCTCGTGGCGAGATAAAGACATCAGACCCAAATGTTTTACAAAAGAGTATTGATTTTGTGAACGATCACGGTGGTTGGACAGATACGTACTATTTTGATCGGTTAGATGAAAACGACAGAAAAGTAACGTTTCGTTTGTTCGCGAACGGTTATCCTGTATTTAATCGTTATGGAATGGCAGAAATCATTCAAATATGGGGGGAAAATGAGATCATTAGTTATCAGCGGCCTCTGTTTACATTAGCCATTCCTGATCGCGTTAGTTTGCCCATTACTCTTCCGTCTGGCTATGAAGTTATCGATCAGCTGAAGAAGCAAAAAAATATTCAGCATGAACTCATCGATGATATTGTCATCGGCTACGAACTCATTCGTGATACAGAACGGGAAAATATCGTTATGTTAGAGCCAGCTTGGTACTGTTTATATAATGGCACGTGGAGAAAAGTTGTAATGACGACAGATGAACGAAGAGGGGATATCATTGGATTGGAGTAAAACGAAAACTATTTTTATTATTACATTCCTCATTCTCGATATATTTTTAGGTTATCAATTTATTCAGAAAAAAAATAGCAGCCAGCTCGATGTCATTTTAGAAGCGACGATTGAGGAGCAACTTGAAGCGGATGGCATTACATATGTCGATTTACCAAAAGAAATAACAAAGGCGACATATGTGAGCGGAAAAAGTAAAACATTTACGGAAGAAGAGGTAAGGAAATTACCTAATCAACAAGTTGAGGCAGCAAATGAAACGTTGCTACAAGCCCATTTTATTAAACCCATTCCCCTACAAGACCCGAAAGATGGCTATCGGTTAACGGAATTTTTAAAGCAAAATATAATTGCTGGCGATCAATATACGTTTTGGAAGTACGATGAAGATTTACAAGCACTTATCTATTTTCAACAATATGAGGGGAAGACGATTTATAAAAATGTAAGTAGCATGCTAATTATTTACGTGAACGACAAAAATGAAATGGTCGGTTATGAACAAACATTGCTCATCGACTTAGAAAAGGATGAGAAAAAGCAAGAGATTTTACCGGCCATTAAAGCGTTAGAGACGCTGTACAAACGCAACTACTTAAAGCCTGGAGATCGAGTGACGAAAATCGACCTTGGCTACTATGCGCTCGTTCAATTTACTGCTTCACAAGTATTAACGCCGACGTGGCATGTTGTTGTGAACGGAAAAACAGACTATTATGTAAATGCATTTGAAGGACAAGTCATTAGTGACGAAAATAAAGTGTTGGAGTGAATGAAATGAGGTTTAGCGTTCTAGCAAGTGGCAGTACTGGAAACGCTTTTTACGTGGAGACGGAGCGCGAGCGATTGCTCGTTGATGCAGGATTAAGCGGCAAACAGTTAGAACAATTGTTTGCTCATATTCATCGCAATATTCAAGATGTAACCGGTGTTTTAGTGACACATGAACATAGCGATCATATTAAAGGACTAGGAGTCATTGCTCGCAAATATCGCCTCCCGATTTACGCGAATGAAAAAACGTGGGAAGCAATGGACGGATTGGTTGGCGACATTCCTGTCGAACAAAAATTTATTTTTCCTACTGGTACAGTTCGTACGTTTGGTGATATGGATGTGGAGTCGTTTGGCGTGTCGCACGATGCGGCCGAGCCGATGTTTTACGTGTTTCATTATGGCGGAAAGAAACTAGTGTTGATTACAGATACAGGATATGTGAGCGATCGGATGAAAGGTGTCATTCGCCATGCCGATGTATTTGTGTTTGAAAGTAATCACGACGTGGATATGTTACGGATGGGGAAATATCCGTGGCATATTAAACGTCGCATTTTAAGCGATGTAGGACACGTTTCAAATGAAGATGCTGGCTTTGCCTTAGCGGATGTCATTGGTGATCAAACAAAGCGCATTTATTTGGCTCACTTAAGCCAAGATAACAATATGAAAGAATTAGCGCGCATGACAGTTGCTCAGACGCTTGAAAGAAAAGGGGTGATCGTGGGAGAATCATTTCAACTTTATGATACGGATCCGGCTCGTCCAACGGAGCTTATTTCTGTATAAAATTCACCGTTTTTTCACCAATATATTGTATGTATATCATTAGATTAGATAGTTAGGAAAAAAGAGTATTATAATGAAAAAGGGAGCAACATGTTATAAAGAAAGGACGGGTGAAAGATGGGTTATTATGATGATCATTATGAACATATTCGTCAAAAACAAAAAGGAAATCGTGGAGGCGCTTTTTTAGCAGGGATAGTCGGGGCCATTTTAGGCGGTATGCTTGTCGTTGTCGCTATCCCTTCACTAGTGAAATGGGATGTCTTGCCTTATGAGCTCGAACAAACGGAAGAAAAACAAGTGAATGTAACAGAGCAACCAAAAGTAGATAAAAGTGTAGCTGTCGATGTTGTGACTCAAGTAACAAAAGCGGTGAATAAAGTATCGGATGCTGTTGTTGGCATTGTCAATATTCAAGAGGCGAGCTTTTGGTCGGAAGGTGGAGAAGCGGGAACTGGTTCGGGAGTCATTTATAAAAAAGAAGGAAACAAAGCATATATTGTTACCAACCATCACGTCGTTGAAGGAGCAAGTCGTGTGGAAGTGAGCTTAAGCGACGGAACAAAAGTGCCAGCACGTTTGCTTGGCAGCGATGTATGGACGGATTTAGCTGTATTGGAGATTGATGCAAAACACGTAACCAGCATAGCTGAATTTGGTAATTCAGATGTCGTGAAGGTTGGTGAGCCAGTTATTGCGGTTGGAAACCCACTTGGTTTACAATTTGCGGGTTCTGTGACGCAAGGAATTATTTCTGGGGTAAATCGTACGATTCCGATCGACATTGATCGCGACGGTATTCCAGATTGGCATGCCGAAGTACTACAAACAGATGCTGCGATTAACCCGGGTAACAGCGGAGGGGCGCTTGTTAACATTGAAGGTCAAGTGATCGGAATTAACTCCATGAAAATTGCCCAAGAAGCGGTTGAAGGGATCGGATTATCGATTCCAATCAATTACGCCAAGCCAGTTATCGCTGACTTAGAAAAATTCGGACAAGTTCGTCGTCCGTACATGGGAGTGGAACTTCGCTCATTAAGTGACATCCCGGCATACCATTGGCAACAGACGCTTCACTTGCCAGCTAACGTGAAAGAAGGCGTCGCTATTTTGCAAGTTGTACCAGGATCACCAGCAGCGCAAGCTGGATTGCGTGAATTCGATGTGATCGTGGAGTTAGATGACGAAAAGATTGATGATGTTATTGCTTTAAGAAAACATTTATACAATCGCAAGCAAATCGGCGATACGATGAAAGTCACATTTTATCGCGACGGTAAAAAACAAACGGTCACGCTAAAACTAGCAAAACAATCGTTATAAAGAAACGGCAGGGAGATCCCTGTCGTTTCACTCTTCAATAAGGAGGGGTGAATGTGTGGAAATGTTGTGCACAGCATGTTGAGCTTGCGATTGATATGTATGTGGATGAAAAACAACGAGCACCAGAAATATTAACAATTTCTGTGGATAAAAAAGAGGAAATATGTGACTTTTGTGAACAAAAAGCAATATATGTAGTAGGGAACTAATGTTTTTACACAATATGTGGATTATGTTTGTGGATATGTGGATAAGTATTGTGGATATCATGTTTGTAAAGTGGGGATCACTTGTGAATATATACATCATTGCTGTGGGTAAGTTGAAAGAAAAATATTTAAAGCAAGGGATAGAAGAGTATGTGAAGCGACTATCATCGTACGCGAAAATAGACATCATTGAAGTAGCTGACGAGAAAGCGCCGGAACAGCTGAGTGAGCAACAAATGCAGCTCGTGAAAAGAAAGGAAGGTGAGCGCATTTTAACAAAAATAACAGAAGACATGTATGTGATTGCCTTAGCGATTGAAGGAAAAATGATGTCTTCGGAACAATTTGCCCAAACGCTCGATCGATTGGCGACATACGGAAACAGTAAAATTGCCTTTGTAATCGGCGGTTCGCTCGGCTTAGGCGATGACGTCATGAAACGGGCAAACGAATCGCTTTCATTTTCCAAAATGACGTTCCCACATCAGCTTATGCGCCTCATTTTAACGGAGCAAATTTATCGCGCCTTCCGCATTAATCGCGGAGAACCGTATCACAAATAGTGGTAAAGCAGAAAGTTGAAATGCTAATAAGTGAAAACGTATTGAGGAAATTAAGTTAAATAAAATTCTTGACAATAAGTTGTAATTATTATAACCTATAAGAGCAATTATTTTTTGTATGAAAAATGATTAACATTTCTTATTTGTGTGCATATATAATAATGGGACGTAAGAGCCCGATTAATTTATGGACGTAGGAGCCATGTGAAAGAAGTACCTTCTAAAGGTACTTCTTTCTCTATTTATTATAATTAAAAATGTATTATAATGAAAAACGCTTTTTTAAGCCGTAATGTACAGAAAACCATTGTGAAAAGTTAGGGTCATTACTTGCATCTTCTCTATAACCCCAAGAATAGCGGTACGTTGTTTTTTCTCCATTTCTTTTGTATACCCAAGAGTTACCTATAACCCCCAATTTATACAAATGGCGCAATGTTTCATTTAAATTATTAATTTTAGGATAATGTTCTCCGTTTTGTTTGAAATATTCTTCAATTTGTTGAAGTGTAAAGTTAAGTTTCTTAATATCATTTATTAATCTTAGCCCATCTAAAATCATTTCTTTGTTTTCACTAATACTAATTTCGTTTTCTAATTCATTGTAAAACCAATTAGAATATTCTTGAGCACATTCCTTAAAATATTTTGGTTTAAAAGAGGTTGCTTCTGGATAATTGTCAATTATTAAATTTAAATATCTTATGATATCTCTTGGTCTACCAAAACTATAATCTAGCAAGTAATCAATAACTTCTTTATTGTTTATTTTTTTAGGGAACAATAATTTATATAAAGTATCTTTATCCATTGAAGAATAATTTTCAACAGATTTTTGTATTTTGTTAAGAATCATTTCCATTAAAGGGTGATCCGAAGGCGATTTATAATTTTTAACAATCCAATATAAGTTTACACGGCTCTCTGTGATTAGTTTGTTTGAATTGCTGGAGTACTGATGAATTTGATCAATTATATCACTTCTAAGTAATACAATTATTTTTGTGCTAGATTTTTGTATGTCTTTAAACAATAAGTTCAATTGTTTTATTGTTTCAAGCATTGATATTAATACTCGGTAGTAAAAACGATGCTCATTGATTCTTTCTTCTAATTCATCTAAATCATCATAAATTAAAATCACTTCTTTTTTACTTTTTAGGCAACTTAATACCAATCTTTCTAGTCGAGGTAATAACTCAAAGTACTCTTTATGAATATAATTTGTATTTGTTTGAGTATTATCTTCTTTCATTACAGAGAAATTTGGAGATAATTTACTTTTTGATTTAACACCTGCGTTTGCACTACTTTTACTAGATATACTCTTGTTAAAATCTTTTATTTTAAAAATATCTTCAGGGTATCGATTTTTAATAAATTTCATTAGTTTTCTTTCAGGTGTAAAAGGAATTTTCTTTTTCCATGTATCTTCATCTAGTAATACATTACTGATTTGTAATAAAAATGTCCATTTCCAAAAAATTGAAAGTTCCTCTTCCTGTAATTCACGGAATTGCATATCTATTAACTTCTGTAATTTAAAATCATTTTTTGTGAATATCTTACAATAGTGATTCTTCTTTTCAGTAATCTTTTTATAAATATATTTTGCTAAAATGGTTTTTCCAGTGCCTTTTCGCCCAGATATTATAAATTTTTCCGGTTGCATAATATTATCAAATTTGCTGTTTTTTGTATAAAATAGTTGCTCAAAATCTTCACGTTGAGACTCTGTTTCACCATCTATATTTCCTATGAACAATTTTTTTAAAGGGACTTTACTTACCAACAAATATACCTCCCAAAAAAATATCGACTGGAATATTATAACATGATGATTAAGTACCTGAATCCGTGACAAAACATCTTTACAATGGTCGCAAACCGTTGATACGATAAGGGAAAACGACGTTGACGATTCTTCATCAAGTAGGTGAATGTGATGAAAGATTTCCCGATTCGGTTTGTATTGACAGATGAAGCGATTACTCCAAGTGCTGGGCTTGCTCTCGTGGGCTACTTACTCCATCGAACGAAACTGGATAAACGGGTAAACGCACTTCGGCTTCCAACGGTTCGTCGAGAAGTGCACATTTCCCATAGCGATGTCATTCGCTCGATGATTGGCTTGCTTGCCACAGGAAAAACGGATTTTGATCATATCGAAG
>NZ_FOJQ01000085.1 GCF_900111795.1 Anoxybacillus pushchinoensis
AGTGGCACGGTTTATCTTCTAAAATTCGTTCGCAAAAACAACCGTCAATTGCATAAGGCAACCATCTTGAAAGGTGGAAAACGAAAATCAAACAAAGCTCCACGATTTGTCAAAGGGTTTCAACTGTTTGACAAGGTGGTGTACGAAGGGAAAGAATGTTTTATATTTGGCAGAAGAAGCAGCGGTTATTTTGACCTTCGGCTGTTAGATGGCACAAAAGTGCATGCTTCAGCAAGCTGGAAAAAGCTAAAAAGAGTTGAGTATGCTAGTACATTACTAATTGAAAGGAGGAAGGGCGATTCCTCCCCGACTTTCGCTCTCGCTTAGAAATCGGGGTCTCCTCGCCTAAAACTGATGAACGTGCAACGCATGCGATTTATTTGGCTTTCGTTCGTTTTTTTATTCTTTTTTCACACGCCCGTCCACGCCCACGTCGTTGATTTAACGAAAAAAGCGCAGGCGCAAAGCTACGAAAACTACTATTCGCTTATTGTTAGCTATAAAGGGGAAAGTGGCGTCACGTTTGAAAGCTATAGCCCGCATTGGACGAAGACGAAGCTTATTCAGCTGGAACAAGAACTATTAAAAAACAAACATGGCGCTGAGCTTGCTTTGTTAGGGAGCATTAAAATTTTTCCTGACTATCCTGCCGGTGCAAACGTACTCGGACAATATTTTGCGCAATATCAAACAAGTCCAAAGCCCGCGTTGCTTCCAAATCGGTATATTCATTTATATGGGGGAAATGAATGGACGACCGTCGAGCAAATGGCGACGACGTTAGCGCACGAATATGGGCATCATTTTACATTTTATTACTTGTTAAATAAAGAGCAGCACCTTCCGAACGAATGGCTCATGTCGCGATATGCGGCAGCGCGCGAATTGTTTCGCTATCCGAATGCCCATGCCGATGGGAGTGGGGCATATGAATGGTATATGCCTGAAATACTCGCAGAAGATTACGTGCAACTATTCGGATCGCCAAATGCATTAAAAGGGCATATGCAAATGAACGTTCATCTTCCTACCCCTTTCGAACTTCCGGCGCTGCAAACGTATTGGAAAAACGAGCTCGGCGCACCGTACGAACCGCAGCCGCCCCTTTCGCTCTTGTTGACGAGCTATAAGGTAAAAAATAACATATATACGCTTCGTTTTTACACGTACGCTCATACATCAGCATATATAAACGGGCAAGATGGGGACGGACGGTACGCTTCTGTGCATATCGGGAGCATACCGAAAGGAATAAATGAAACGACATACGACGGAGCGACGTTACATAGCCGCGTGTCGTGGCTGTTTCGCTCAACGTTTGTCGATACAGCACTTTTTCGCGTCGTACAACCGACGGCAAAAGGGTTCAATCGCGGTTCGGCAACGCTTCGCATCCCATACGGATCGATTGATTCGCTCGTGGCGACGCCTCCGCTTTTTCCAGATGTCGTCGGGGAAGAATTGCAGATGGCGGCGCGACTATTGTATGAGCGCGGCATCATCTCGGGGTTTCCAGATGGCACATATCGCCCGAACGAACGGCTATTGCGCCGCCATGCCGCACTCATGCTCATTCGCGATTTGCGTCTGACACTTCCTGAAGGATATGTCGTAAAAGCGAAAGATGTGAAGCCGACAGATGCATGGTATAAAGAAATGGCGATTGCTGAAGCGTACGGGTTGCTCACGGGATACGACGGCAAGCTACATCCGAATGAGTACATTACCCGTGCGCAAATGGCAACGATTTTAACGAGGGCATATGGCGATGTGTACGAAGCGCCAACGGTGACTCGCACGTTTGTCGATGTTCCGTTTTCCCATTGGGCGTACGCTCCGATCCATACGCTCTATTTCAACGGCATTACAATAAACGATCCGTATCGCCCGAACGACATCGTCACACGCGGACAATTTGCACTCTTTCTCAGTCGAACATTGCAAAAAAAATAGCGATGAAGTCTTGTCCTTCATCGCTATTTCATATGTATCGCACGATATAAAAACACCGCAAACTGCGCCCGCGTCACTGCATCTTTCGGACGAAATGTGCCGTCCTCATATCCGTTAGCGATGCCTGATGCGACAAGCTTTTCAATCGCATCATACGCCGCATCTGTTTCTTTTACATCGGCAAACGGAACATCCGCCCCGCGCTTTAACTTCCACGCTTCCGCAAACCATATCGCTAACTGCTCGCGCGTGATCGGTTCGTCCGGTTGGAACGACGTCATCTGTTTATCGACGATCCGCTCTTTGACAAGGGCGTTAATCGCACCGACTGCCCAATGGTCGCTCGGCACGTCTTGGAACGTTTTCTTCCGATCGTTCATATTGAAGTCGAAATGCGCTGCGATTAGCCCGGCTGCATCCGCGCGCGTCATCATTTCATCAGGTTTAAAATAACTTTTCGCGTAACCGAGCACAATTTCTTCTTTTCCTAACGCTTCAATTTCTTTATTTGCCCAAAAATCATTTCCGATATCTTCGAATTGACCAGCTGCCTGCTCATAAGCGAGCACGCGTCTTGCTCCTATGTATCGCTTTTTATAGTACGAATCATCTAATGAAGAAACAGCAATTCCTTTCGATGAACTTGCATGAATAAACTCGTTGCCCCCGATGTAAATGCCTGCATGTGACGGACCTTTTTTATACGTCTCAAAAAAGACGAGATCACCGACACGTAAGTCTTCTTTTTTTACCGCACTTCCTTGTTTATATTGCTCCGCTGTCGTGCGCGCTAACGTGACGCCAACGCCGCTCATCACATGACGCGTAAACCCGGAACAGTCAAATCCTTTTTCTGAACTTCCCCCGAACTGATACGGCACACCGACGTATTTTTTCGCCAATGGAACGAGCCGATCGTAGCTATCGCTTGCGTAAGCGAAGGAAGGGAAAAGAAAAAACAAAAGCAATGCTGAAACAAACCGCCTCACCCGTCACACCTCGCTCCGTCATTATTTTTATATTTTCGACATTTTTACACAATTCCAAGTGTATCATAAATAGGAGAATGGTAACTTTACAGTTATGTAACAAAACTTTTTGTCAAAAAGTTACGCAATCGGGTATTGAAAAAAGTCGAACATTCGGTAAAATGGTGAATAGGTGGAAGGCTACATATGAAAAAGTTTTGTTATTCCAACAAAGAAAAACCGTTGAAAAAATGGTTGACTTTAATCATGGAAAAAATTATAATGTAGTTTGTAGTCGTTCACTCGCTAAGTTTAAGAGTTTTATAGAGAAAACATACATATCTCTTAAATTTAGCTAAGACAAATAGAAAGAGAAACAAAAAGGAGGAAATATGTCGATGGCTTACCAACCAAAGTCTTATCGCAAATTTTTAGCTGGTACAGTCTCTGCGGCAGTTGTTGCTTCAGCGATCGCACCAGTAGCAAGCGCGTCTTTTACAGACGTAGCAGGAAGCGTACATGCAGATGATATCGCAACATTAGTTGCAAAGGGGTACATTAAAGGTTATCCAGATGGAACATTCAAACCAAACAACTCTTTAACACGCGGTGAAGCGGCAATCATCTTCTCACGCATTTTGAAGGATGCAGGCGTTACTCAAAAAGGTGCTGGCTTCCCAGACGTTCCAGCGAGCAGAGCGGAGCTAGCTGAAGCTGTAGCGATCGTGCAAGGTGCTGGCATCATGACTGGAGATGACAAAGGTAACTTCAACCCGAACGCAAACATCACTCGCGAACAAATGGCGAAAGTTGTTGTTGAAGCGTTCAAATTAACAAAACCAGCAAACTACACAACGAAAGTAACTGACCTTGACAAAGCTGCTCCATGGGCTCGCGAGTACATCCAAGTGTTAGAAGCAAACGGTGTAACGAAAAACACAGAGTTCATGCCAAAACGAAACGTTACGCGCGCTCAATTCGCTTCATTCGTCGTTCGTGCGATGAATGTGGAAAAAGAAGTTTCAGCAGCAGACATCACAGCTGTGAAGCTTGTTGACGAAAAAACGTTAGAAGTGACATTCAACGGCGAATTGAAAGAAGTGAAAAAAGAAGACTTCGCCATCCAAGGCGTTGAAATTGAGTCTGTATCAATCAAAGAGGAAGCAGCTGCTGAAGCAAAAACAACAGTTGTTGTGATCAAAACAAAAACAGCGTTAGAAGAAGGTAAAACTTACAGCGTATCTTACAAAGGTCAAACAACGGACAAAGCGAAAGTTGACGTGCCAGTTGTAACGCCGAAGGTTGAGAGTGTAAGTGCGATTAACGCTAAACAAATTAAAGTAACATTCAACAAAGCTGTTGATAAGAACACCGTGTTCTCTAACGTGTCAACTGGAGCTCTTAACGCTGGTGTAGTAACAGTAAAACGCACAGTAAATGATACAACAGACACTAATAAGAATGTTGATTCAAGTGTTGATACAATCACAGGTTCTTTAAGTGCAGATGGGAAAACATTAACATTAACTGTTGATGTTACTGGTGCTAAATATTTTGACGGAACTTATGCAGTAACTGTTTCTGATGCTGTAAAAACTACTGATGGAAAAACACTTACAGCGTATGCTGGCACATTTACTGCAAAAGACCAAACTGCACCAACAGTTAAAGAAGTTGTTTACAACACAATTACTAATGAGGTAGAAGTAACATTTGCTGAGCCAGTTACACGAGTGCCAGACGTTGTACGTTTAAATGGAGAACCTGTATCTGGTGTGGTATTTGTATCGAATACTAACCAAACAAAAGTTAAATTTACTAAGCCATCTTCTGTGGCTGCAGGCTCTACAGCTTCTATCTATGTAGCTGGAACAACTGATGCTGCATCAAATATTCTAAGCCCATATAATGGTAATGTAACATTTACTAACGATGCATCTGCATTGCAAGTAACATCTGTTACACAAATTAGCTCTAACAAAGTGAAAGTAGTATTCAACAAATCTCTTGCTAGTAACGATGCTACTATTGATGGTGCCCTAACTGCAATTATTGATGGCAGAGTAGTAGCTGCAGGCGATGTAACAGCTGCTCTTGATACAACTGATACTTCTAATAAAACTGTTATTGTAACATTTAGCGGGTCATATACTGCACCTAACTATTTCTATGGTAGCTCAGCAACTTCAAAAGCTGTAACATTAACATTTGCTAATGGTGTAATTACAGATGTATTCGGTAAGAAACTTGCTGCTACAACTCAAAGCATTACTATGACTAAAGATGCTACTGGTCCGCAAGTAGTTTCAGCGAAAATTGCTTCTAACGGTGTAGACATCGAAGTAACATTTGATGAAGAAATTGCTAATACTGGTGACACAGCTAAAATTGTATTACGTAAAGATGGAGTTGCGATGAATACAGCTGCTTCTGCAGTTCGCAAAGGAGCTACTGGAGATGACGCTAAAGTCCTTGTAATTACTCCAAATGCTGCAGACCTTGTTTCAGGTAAATTACCAGCTGGAACATATACAGTTCGTTTAGAAGCTGGTGCAATTGCAGATGCTCATACTAATAATAATGCTGTAGCTACTACAACAGTTTCTAAGGCTGCTACTACAACTGATTTAACTGCTACAATCGCTACTCAAGCAGGTCAACGTAACATCTTTGAAGTTACATTTAGTGAAGATGTTACTACAAGCTCAGCACTAAATCTTGCTAACTATAAGTTAGATGGAGCTGCTTTACCAAGCGGAACTGATATCTACTTCAAAAATGGTGCAGCCAACAGAACAGTAGTTATCGAATTACCACAAGGTTCAATTAACTTTGGCGCAGTTGGCACAGGAGCAAATGCGGTTTTAGCAGTTAGTGGTGTTCAAACATCTTCTGGTAAGACGGTAATTCCAACATCTGGAACTGTATTGGTGGAAGATAACACACCAGCTACGTTACAAAGTGCAACATTAGTAGGAAGCAACGTCCTTAAACTTACATTTAATGAGAATATTAGCGCTTCATTTGCTGATGTCGCTGATATCTTAGATGATATCCAAATCTCTAATGGCACTACTACATTTACGGCTGGCGATGCTACACATACTGCATCTGTATCTGGAAAAGATTTAGTTATTACTATAAATCCAGGAACATCTAACTGGTCTGCAGTAACATCTTCTCCTACAGTAACAGTGAAAACTCTTACTGGTGGTGACGGAGATATCAAAGACGTTAACGGTGTAACTGTTAAGGGCGATGTTTCTGTAACATTAACAAAATAATATTGCACCTTTTGAAGAGTGACCATTAAATATGGTCACTCTTTTTAGCTATAGGTATCTATCATAGCGAAAGGTCCTTTGGAGAGCAATCTCTGCGGGGCTTTTCTTTTTGCCCGAATCTGTATCAAGCTTGATTTCAAATATATATTATGATTTTGAACCTACAGTCATAAAGCCTCAATTCCTTTCGGGGAATTGGGGATATTTTTGTTTTAGGAGGGAAAAGGATGAGCAAGTATCAAACCATAAATAGGCAGCGTGCCTGTCACGCCCCGAAGGTTGTCGGAGATTGATAGAGACAGAGAGTCATAGTTGGCTCTCTGTTTCTTTTTTTCGCATTAAACGAGGTTTGGAATATATATTATACTTTTGAACGCCTTT
>NZ_FOJQ01000044.1 GCF_900111795.1 Anoxybacillus pushchinoensis
CCATCTGGCAACAAGCCAGGCGGACAAGAAGGACATCAAGGAACGACGCTCCGTCAAGTGGAACATCCACATCATCGTGTCGTCCACCGTGTGCATACGTGTCAAGGATGTGGGGCTTCTTTGCGTGAAGTCAAACCGTTCAAAGTCGATGTCCGTCAAGTGTTCGATCTCCCTCCCGTGACGATCGAGGTGACACAACATGAACGTGAAGTGAAATCCTGTCCACATTGCCGATGTGTTCAACAAGCGGAGTTTCCACCACATGTCACGAATCATGTGCAATACGGTCCACGTCTCACGGCGCTCGTTGTTTATTTACATCATATCCAATTGATCCCTTACAAACGTTTGAGTGATACGATCGAAGCATTATATCAACACTCGGTTAGTACGGGAACTCTTGCCAATATGGTGAAACGAGGACGCGAAGCGCTAGAATCGAATATGGACATGATCGAAGACGCCTTACTTGAATCCGACATCCTGCATGTCGATGAAACGAGTTTGCGTATCAATGGGAAACTCGCATGGGTGCATGTCGCGTGTACATCAAAATACACGTACTTGGCTCCTCACGTTTCTCGCGGAAAGAAAGCGACCGATGACATCGGGATTCTTCCGCGATATCAAGGGACGATGATGCACGATGGGTTCGGTACGTATCCAAAATACACGCAAGCCACCCATGCCCTTTGTCACGCCCATCATTTGCGTGAATTGAAGGGTTTCATCGAACAAGGGCATACATGGGCATCGCGCATGACCACGTTTCTGTTAGCCGCCAAACAGGCCGTCGAAGCTCATCACGGTGCACTTTCCGAAGAAGAAGCGAAACGATGGGAACGAGTGTATGGTCGCATTCTAGAAAGATATGGTCGCATTCTAGAAAGAGCACAGCACCGATTAGAAACGATGACGCCTCTTCCGAAAAAAGCACTCGCTTTTGTTCGACGGCTTCAGAAACGAAAGGAAGAAGCGTTGCGTTTCTTACGTGAAGTGCATGTTCCCTTTGACAACAACCAAGCCGAACGCGATCTTCGCATGGTCAAAGTGAAAGAGAACATTTCGGGTACATTTCGCGAAGAAACATTCGCCCAGTCTTTTTGTATCACAAGAAGCATCGTTTCCACACTCGCGAAACACGAAAAAAACGTGTGGGACTCGTTATGTCTTCTGTTGACGGGCGACACGCTCGATCGTGTTCTTTCTATCACTTAGGGCATTTTCTATCACGGAGATGCCCTATTTGTGTTGCGCTTTTTTACATACTACTATCGGGGTGAATAGTTACAAGATTTTCCGATTGTTCGATTCTGTTTTCCTTCATAACAAGTCATTTTGATAGAATGCAGCGGGCGTTCTACTGGATGTAAAACAAAGTTTCAACTTATATAGATCATTTTTATCGAAATAGTCAAGTAGCTTACATAGTTTTTTCATCGGCTTTACATATAATTATTTCATCGTTAGTCTCCTAACTTAGAGCAACTATTTATTGATTTGCAGAACCAACGGAACCTATTGATACAAACTTGTTATTCACAACCCCCAACAATCTCTCTCTAACCTCTTCTTTATCCATCTCTTCAAATCGATCCATAAAATCATGAAGGATTTTTTCGTCCACCATCGTTGCTTTCCCGATAAATATTTTCGGAAACACCTGCTCTGGATGAACTTCATTTTCATTCAACAATTCTTCAAACATCTTCTCTCCAGGTCGAATACCTGTAAATTCGATGCCAATTTCATCGATCGTGTATCCAGATAGCTTAATAAGGTTTTTCGCTAAATCAACAATTTTGACTGGTTCACCCATGTCAAGAACGAAAATCTCGCCGCCTTTTGCTAGTGCACCGGCTTGAATGACGAGCTGAGAGGCTTCTGGGATAGTCATGAAGTACCTTGTCATATCCGGATGAGTGACGGTAACAGGGCCGCCTGCTTGAATTTGCTTTTTAAATAGCGGTATGACGCTTCCACGGCTTCCAAGTACGTTGCCGAATCGGACGGCGACAAATTTCGTATTGCTTTCTTCGTCTAACTGTTGAATAATCATCTCGGCAAATCGTTTTGTTGCTCCCATTACATTTGTCGGATTGACAGCTTTATCTGTAGAGACAAGCACAAACGTTCCGACACTAAACGTAGCCGCTGCTTCGGCGACGTTTTTCGTCCCGAAAATGTTGTTTTTGACCGCTTCTTTCGGGTTGTATTCCATCAGTGGCACATGTTTATGGGCAGCGGCATGGTAAACAACATCAGGTCGATGCTGTTCCATCACTTCAAACATCCGTTCGCGGTCTTGAATGTCGCCGATCACGGGAATAATGTCTATTTCATCTCTATATTTGTTTCGTAATTCCATATCGATTTGGTATATGCTATTTTCGCCATGTCCAAGTAGAATGATTTTCTTCGGATGGAATCGGCATACTTGCCGACAAATTTCAGATCCTATCGAACCACCCGCGCCTGTTACTAAAATAACTTTCCCTTCAATGTAATGAGAGATGCTGTTTGTATCAAGTTGGATCGGATCACGTCCAAGTAAGTCTTCTACTTGCACATCACGGAACTGATTGACCGACACTTTCCCAGACATAATATCTTCTAGTTTCGGCACGGTTTGTGTTTTTGCGTTCGTTTTGGCACACTCAGCAAAAATTCGATTTAACTCCTGTTTTTTGAGCGATGGAATGGCGATAATAATATGCTCGATACGTTTTTCCTGTACGATGTGAGCAATATCTTTCGTCGTTCCAGCGACAGGAATACCGAGAATGTGTAACTTTTGTTTTGTTCGATCGTCATCGATAAATGCGATAGGGCAAAGGTCAGACTCGCGACTTGTTAATAGTTGTCGCGCGACCATCGTTCCAGCGGCTCCTGCTCCAATAATTAGCGTTCGTTTTTTTCCTTTGTTTTGATTCATATATTGATCGCGGTATATGCGCCAAACGAAGCGAGAGCCTCCTAAAAGCAACATATGAATCATCCATGTGATCATCAATGCGCGAACGTACATGTCTTCGTATATTGTCCATTGTACGAAAGCGGTGACGATGATGGAAAATGTGACTGTTTTTGCGATTGCTACTAATTCGCCAACGCTCGCATATTCCCACACTTTATGATACAAACGGTAATGAAAAGCAAATATATGATGGCTAAATAATAATGTCACCGCAGATAATAAAAGTGCTGGATATTTAAAAATTTCAATGTGTGGGTGGAGCGTAAATAAACTGATGTAAATAGCTGATAGGACAATTGCTGAGTCTAACAGCATTAAAAGTGTTAATCGCGTGCGATAAGCCAACGTCGTATATCTCCCTTCTTAACATGAAAATAGGGAACTAAAAAAGCCATAAGCTATATCGCCTATGACTTTGCATATTGCCGAATAATCTCCTCCATAAACTTCAACAGCTCTTCTCTCATTTCTTCATTTTGCAGTCCAAACTCAATCGTCGTCTGAATAAACCCCAACTTCTCCCCAACGTCGTAGCGTTTTCCTTCAAACTCATACGCAAAGACGCGTTGGATTTCGTTTAGCTTTTGAATCGCGTCGGTCAGTTGAATTTCGCCGCCGGTGCCGGCTTCTTGTTTTTCAAGGAATAAGAAGATTTCCGGTGTGAGTATGTATCTTCCCATAATCGCTAAGTTGGACGGCGCGGTGCCTGGCGCTGGTTTTTCGACGAATTGGCGCACTTGGTAACGTCGTCCTTTTTTGTCGATCGGGTCGATGATGCCGTATCGGTGTGTTTCGTCGTCAGCGACTTGTTTCACCCCGATGACAGAGCTTCTCGTTTGTTCAAATTCGTTCATCAGTTGTTTTAAACATGGTGTTTCGGCTTGGACGATGTCGTCGCCTAAGAGGACAGCAAATGGTTCATCGCCAATAAATTTACGGGCGCACCAGACGGCGTGGCCTAGTCCTTTTGGTTCTTTTTGACGAATGTAATGAATGTCGACTTTGGACGGTTCTTTTACTTTTTCAAGCAAGTCGTGTTTGTTGCTTTTTAGTAAAGCTTGTTCGAGCTCGAACGCATGATCGAAATGATCTTCAATGGCACGTTTTCCTTTTCCTGTGACGATAATAATGTCTTCAATGCCTGATTCAATCGCTTCTTCGACGATGTATTGAATCGTCGGCTTGTCGACGATCGGAAGCATTTCTTTTGGCATCGCTTTTGTCGCAGGTAAAAAGCGCGTGCCAAGCCCAGCAGCTGGGATAATTGCTTTTCTTACCGTTTTCACATACATCCCTCACTTCCTAAACTGTACACCCACGTATATGCTATATATGCATAACCTATACGTCGATGTACAAAAAAATAGCTCCCATGGGGAGTTAGTTTGGTAGACGTGTTTTTAAATTTAAAATTTCTTTTTCGTGTTCTATAATCCGATCGAGCAACACATCATATTTTACCTTTAAATGAGACATCGTTAAGTGAGTTGATTGTTTCATAAGCTGTAAATCGTTTAATAACCACTCTTCCTTGCTAGTTAGTTGAGTCAGATGTTTCAACGTTTGTTCGACAAATTCTAATCGTTCGTAAATCGGTTGCAGTTCTTCCTTTAATACAGAGCGAAGCAAAGCTTTTAATTCTTGGCTCAATTGTATCCCTCCTTTACCATTTCTCTCATTATAACATGGCAAAAAAGAGACATAAATAAAAAAACAAGGTTAGCATTGGGCATCTAACCCGCCCTCACACCGCACCATCGACGACAAGCGTCTAAGGTGGCAGGACCGTCATCGTCCCCACCCACAGCACGGCCGAGTGCCTCCGTTGATAACGGTAAGGAGACATCACCGAAAAGGAAAGCCGATATCGACAAACGTGCGAAACCAGCAAAGCATAACTAATCTATACGATGTATTGGGAACATACAAAACTTAGAAAATACCTAAAAACTTTTTCTTCTTAATTCGCTCTGGTGCATCTTTATACAACGTCTCGTTTGCGACAAGCAGTTCGGCGTTTTCACGGAAAACGTATACTGCTTGCGAGCCGAACTGTTTTTGAATGACGTCGTACGCTTCGCGCATATGGAATGCCCGTGACGTCGTATTGTGCGCATCCGATGCGATTAAATGAGCTAAGTTCGCTTCGATGATTTGCAAGGAAAAATTCTTAATTTTTTTGCCGAACTTACCAGCAATACTTCCCGCAGTCAGCTGTGTCAACGCTCCTTTTTTCACAAGGTCATATAGCTTCGTTGGGTGCTCGATCAGCTCGCTATTTCGCTCCGGATGGGCGATAATAGGGACGAGACCTTGCAGCTGAATATCGAACAACAACTGCTCGGTGTAACGCGGAACGTGATTGCTTGGTAGCTCGATTAAAACGTACTTCGTTTCTGCGAGAGGTAAAATATCACCGTCTCGATAACCGTCTAGCCATTCCCCATAAATGCGTACTTCTTGCCCGGGTAAAACAGAAAGGGGAATGCGATGGTATTGCAACGCTTCATTCAATGCATAAACGTGTTCCATAATGGACGATTTATCGTTTTCAAACGTTCCATTGCGGTGATGGGGGGTGGCGATGATTGTTGTAATTCCCTCCGCAACAGCTGCTTTTGCCATCTCAATTGCATCAGCGAGCGTTTTCGCCCCATCATCGACAGACGGCAAAATATGACTATGAACGTCAATCATCACAATCCCCCCCTTTGATCTATCGACATGAAAGAAATTTTTCTCATATTTTTCGACAATTTCCTCGTATGTAATTCATATTAACATAGGAAAATCGTATTACGCAATATACAATTTTTGTCGAATTTTGTCTATTTGTTACCGTAGTAATAGTAATAGCTACTTTCTTTTTGCTTCTTTTGATTCAGCACGACACCGAGCAGCTTTCCTTTTGCGTTAATGAGTAGTTCTTTCGCCTTTTGTGCAGCTTCAATTTCTGTTTTTCCGCTATGGACGACAAGAATCGTTCCATCGCATTGGTTCGCTAAAATTTGCGCATCGGTCACCGCAAGTACTGGTGGAGTGTCGAATAAAACAAGGTCAAATTGCTTATACGCTTCTGCTAGTAGTTCTTCCATCGCAGAAGAACCGAGCAATTCGGCTGGGTTTGGCGGAATAGGGCCACTCGTTAAAACAAATAAATTGTCCACATCTGTTTCTTTCACAGCCGCTTGAAAAGGTGCTTGTTTCGTTAATACGTTCGTTAAACCGATGTAGTTATCTTTTCGAAACGTATAATGGACTGTCGGTTTGCGTAAGTCGGCATCAATAAGAAGCACTTTTTTTCCTTGTTGCGCAAAAACGACCGCTAAATTGGCAACGGTTGTTGATTTTCCTTCTGCAGGGGCAGAAGAGGTGACCATAATCGAGCGCAATGGACGATCAACGACAGAAAATTGAATGTTTGTTCGAATCGTCCGATATTGTTCAGAAATTGGCGATTTTGGATTTGTTTTTGTAATGAGTGAGCGCATTGTACGCTCAAATATTCGCTTTTTCTTTTTAAGAACCAACCGTCTCACCTCTTACTTGCTTTTTCGCTTGTAACGCTTTTGCTTCTTTTCCTTCTTCATCAATTGTTGTGACAGCTCCTAGCACAGGTAGCTCAAGCAATTTCTCAACGTCCTGTTCGTTTTTAATCGTATTATCTAAATATTCAAGTAAAAATGCTAAACCAACACCTGTCATCATGCCAACGACGAAAGCGATCGCCATGTTTAATAGCGGCTTTGGTTTCACCGGAACAGGTTGCTCTTTTACTTCTGCCTTTGCTAAAATGTTGACGTTATCAACGTTCATAATTTTCACGATTTCACGTTGAAACACGCTTGCAACGGTATTGGCAATATCAGCCGCCATATGCGGATCGGGATCTTCGACTGTTACGTTAACAACTTGCGAGTCTTTTTCACTTGTGACGTTAATTTTTTCATTAAGCTCTTCAATCGACATATTTAAATCGAGTTCATCTTTTACAATATCTAAAATGGCTGGGCTTTTCATAATGACGTTATACGTATTAATAAGCTGCAAATTCGTTTGAATTTCGCTAATGTTGTAGATTGGTTGTTCGTTTTTCGCTTGGTTGACGAGCAGTTGCGTCGATGCTTGATAAATTGGCGTCAACACAAAATAGCTAACGATCCCGCTTGTCATCGTCGCAATGACGGTAATCGCTACAATAAGCCAAGCTCGTTTACGTAACGTTTGAAATAATTCTCGTAAGCTAATCGTCTCTTCCATGGCGTCCTCCTATGAAACACATATTTTCGACAAAAACGTTCACTAGCTTCATTATACCGACAAACAATTCCGTTTTTCTACCTTTTTTATAAAATTATTTCCACGAAAAAGAAAACCGACAGAGCCATGTTCTGCCGGTTAGTGAATGATTTCTTCGTCTTTTTCTTCTTGTGCAATGATTTGTTTCGCCTGTGCAATAATATTGTTCATTTCAGCAACCGTATAGTCGCGTTCTGGAAGCGGACGGTCATACGCTTGATAATATAAAATTTCTGCTAGTTTTCGTTGTTTGATGCTCGCTCGTTTCGTTAGCTTTTCTTTTTTTTTAATTCATGTTGGAGACGTTCGATATGATATTTTGCTTCTAGTTTACAGCCGTAAGGGAAATCATCGATGCCAAGCCGTTCAACGAGACGGTTAATTTCGGCAATTTGTTCGTCCGTTGGAGGTTCATTGACGAGCTGGTCAATAATTTCGTTAATGCGGTCGGCAAGTTGTTCATGAAATTGCGGATTCGCTTTGATCGCATCGTCTAATTCAGCGAACCATGCAGCTTCGTTATATAAATAATGGCGCCACTCTTCCATGAGTTTTGCCGCATCGTATTGCGTCTCATCCCAACCGATGCTTGCCATATATCGTTCGAACACTTTTTTTATAGATAACGTCATATTCATCTTCATACGATGAGGAAGTTGTTTCAACATATATAAAACCCTCCATATGATAATCGTCAACCGTTAATGTACCATAAAAAAAGAATGTTGACAAAGTTGTTTTATAACTTTGTTACGTATTATAGGAAAGAAGGGAATCGAGTAGGAGGAGGTGATTAACCTCCGTCCTCTCACACCACCGTACGTACGGTTCCGTATACGGCGGTTCAATCAAGATCAATGACGCAAGAATTCATAACGTTCTTGTAGACTTTTGAGCCCTTGGTCATTCCAGTAGGAGTTTCCAAGGGTTCTGTGTAAGATGGGGCTATTTGAAATACGCCAATATCCTTTCCGACTATTTCCCCATTCATAGGCTTTCCACGAAGGAACTCCCAATTTGATCAAGTTTCTTATCCTCGTTTTTGGTGTTTTCCAACTTTTCCATAAGCACATACGAAGTCTTCGACGAATCCACCCGTCCATTTTCCGAAAGATTGATTTCGTATCCGCCAGCGCAAAGTACCCACACCATCCGAATAAATACTGATTCAGTTTCTGAATTCGGTATTCCATGGAATATGGCATCTTTCTCGAGGTGATTTCTCGTACTTTCTTCTTCATTCGTTTGAGACTTTCTTCTGCCACTCGAATCTTGGGCTCTTCGGCATCGATAAAACTGAATCCAAGAAACTTTCGTTTCCAAGGACGGTCTACTGCCGACTTTTTCTCATTCACTTTTAGGCGAAGTTTACGTTCGATGAATCGTTGAACGCTTGCCATTGTTCGTTCTCCTGCCCTTTTTGATTTTACGTAAATGTTACAGTCGTCTGCGTAACGAACGAATTGATGTCCTCTTTTCTCTAATTCTTTATCCAACTCGTCAAGAACGATGTTTGAAAGGAGCGGACTTAATGGACCACCTTGTGGTGTCCCTTTTTCTGTACTTGAAACCACTCCATGAATCATGACACCCGACTGCAGGTATTTGCGGATTAATTTCAATAACGGTTTATCGTGGATTCTTTTCGCCAATGTGCTCATGAGTCTGTCGTGGTTGACCTGATCAAAGAACTTTTCTAAATCAATGTCTACAACCCATCGGTATCCCTCTTTGATATATCCTTGTGCTTTCCTCACTGCATCATGGGCGCTTCGATTTGGGCGAAAGCCATAGCTATGTTCAGAAAACATGGGGTCATATATCTTCGACAATACTTGGGCAATTGCCTGTTGAATCAAACGGTCTGTCACGGTTGGGATACCTAGTAACCGAACACCGCCATCAGGTTTCGGGATTTCGACTCTTCGGACAGGCATCGGTTCATAGGTACCTTTGAGAATCGCCTCTTTGATGGACTGCCAGTTTTCGACGATATGCGTTCGTAGGTTTTGTACGGGCATCTGATCTACTCCATGACTTCCCTTATTTTGTTCTACTCGTTTCAATGCGAGAAGCATATTCTCCCGTGACAGGATTTGATTCAAAATCATCGTTCTTCTTCCTTCCGTAAATAGCTGATCTTCTTATGCCATTCGTCACTCCACCCTCCAACAGATCCCCCACGGAATTCACCGTTTCCTTTCTCTTGGGAGGTACCATGTTTTCTGTGTTCATCATGACGAACTGAATGCCAAGGGCTATTTTCTCTTGATTGTTCAGTCCTTCCGAATCGTTCTAGACCGATTCGTACTATGACCTCTGCTGACTTCTGATGGTTCAGCTACCTATCACTAAGTAGGTTATGAAGCGTACTTCACGTATCCATCAGACCTCCTCGGGTAAGAGTGCAATCTTTCCTTCCATCTATCTGCTTCATTTACTCTGTATCACCTTCGGCAGAAAGGACTTTGTTTTGTCATGCAAACTCATCCAATGATACCTAGCCTTGTATGAAGTTCGTGTTCCTCAGACCGGAAGTTTGCCGCTCGCTTCCTTCAGATTCCGCGTCACCACGGACACCCTTGCGTTAAGCTAACTGCTACTTCTGCCTTCGCAGTTCGGGACTTTCACCCTAGAGATTGCACCCATGCCGAGCGCACATAAAAAAACGTAAGAGGAATCCTCTTACGTTTATTCGTCCGTATTGTCTGCGTCATTCATATCTTCCACATCTTCGACAGCGTCTTCTTCATCTGGCACAGCATCGTTTTCATCGTCGCCGACACCTTCGTTTGTGTCTTCGCCTGGCTGCATTTCTTCTTGGTTGTTCATATCGTTGTCTGTATCATCGTTATTGCAGCCTGTAACGACCATGATGGCGATGAGCGCGCTAATAAGCTTAAATAGCCATAGTTTTTTCATTGCATATCTCCTTTCTTAGGCATATGTAATCACTTATAACATGCCCAGAAAGGAGACGATTATGCATTATTTTTCACCGAGCGCAAACATAATATCTGTTTCGCATACGAGTTCGCCATCAACGGTAGCGACTCCTCTTCCTTTGCCGATTGCGCCTTTAAAACGAATCATTTCGACTTCTAATCGTAATTGATCGCCCGGCTTTACTTGCTTTTTAAAGCGGCAATTATCAATGCCGGTGAAAAAGGCGAGACGACCGCGGTTTTCTTCTTTCATTAACATCGCGACCGCCCCGACTTGCGCTAGCGCCTCGACGATCAGCACACCAGGCATGACCGGGTAGTCCGGAAAATGACCGACGAAAAATTGTTCGTTTGCGCTCACGTTTTTCATGCCGACGGCGCGCTTTCCTTCTTCCACTTCAACAATGCGATCGACGAGTAAAAACGGATAGCGATGTGGAATAATTTGTTGAATTTGTTGAATATCAAGCATACGAATTCCTCCTTTTTGACCTCCTCCCCCACTTACCAAAAGGTTGAAGTGGGGGATTCCCACGTTTCACCTTCGGTGAGGGGGTTCATTGGTTACCGTTACCTCCATCTCATCCGCATGGAAACCTATGGTGTCCAGACGGTTCGACCTCATCGGCTAGGTGTCCAGCACGGTCATGTGCCTTGACAAGGGCATAGAATCCCTGTCAGCGGGTTACCCCGCAATGGATGGTCGTGTGCTAATCACGAAACTGGCGTTCACATCTGCCTGTTTTTTGTAGCCACACGAGCATGTGTAGAGCGGTCCTCTTCGGTTCGTCTTTTTGACTTTTCCACATTGGAAACATTCTTGACTTGTTTTGTAAGGGTCAACGTATTCGACCTTCAACCCTTTTAATTTTGCTTTATATTGGATTTTGATTTCCAAATCGTAAAATGCCCACGAATGAATGTTTCTATTACTTTGTTTCCAATGTTTTTTCATTTTTCGAATACCGCTTAAATCTTCTAGTTTGATGGTTTTTGCTCCGATTTGCTCGGCAAATCGGATGATTTTTTTACTGATGACATGATTCCAATAATCGATGACTCGTTGTTCTTTATTTTCAAGCCGTTTTAACGCTTTCATATTCTTCGCTTTTTGAAGTTGTTTACGAAGACGGTGGTATTTTCTTCGAATATGTCCAAGATATCGACCGTTGAAGATTTTGTATTCTCCAGTTTGTCCACAACCTGCCACGGCAATCATGCGAAGTCCACGGTCAACCCCGACTGATTTTTCGGTTTCGTCTGTATTTTCCTTTTCTTTGACCGTCAAGGTAATCGAAAACGCAAAATACCAACGTTTTTTCTTTTCATACAGTTGACCGTTTCCTTTTTTGATGTCAATAATTTGTTCGAAGGATGAGTCATAATACTTGTTGGTTTTATCCATTTCCCCGTTTAACAAAAAATGAACCCAAAATGACGTATATTCGTTCGTTCGAACAGGGACATATTTCTCTAACGTCAATCTTCCTTCGATGGTGGGGATTCCGAGTTTTAAATACCCGTTATCATATCGAAAATGCCAGTTTTGATTGTTAAAGAGAATCGTTTGTTTTTCCTTAAAACGAGGAAAACTTTTTGTTTTTTGATTCTTTTTCCAATCATCATATCGACTTAAGGCGAGTTTTCTCGCTTCTTGTTGGGTCGTGGTTGGAAGAATACTATCCTGCTTTAAAAGTTTATCAATGTCGGTGACAGCGATTTTTGGATTTGTTCGTTTGATATCCACCGCACGGTTTAAGAGCCTTGAAAACTCATTTCTCATCGTTTGATACATCTCTTGTTTCAATTTGGTAGGTTCGAATAATGGCAGTTTAATCGTCATCGTGACCTCTTTCACAGTTTCACCTCCTCTTTATTAGGATATGCCAAAGACTACCATCCATTCAAGAGTATTTTGATTTTTTTTAAACAAAAAATGACCGATTCATCCCCCACTTATGGAAGTGGAGGGTCTTCTCTGTCAGTATGATAAAAAAACGGAAGGATCTCCCTTCCGCCTTTTTTTCAATGTATCACGTTTTGAAGTGGTCTGTCCACTACTGTTTTTCGATTAAATCGACAATATGTTGCCACGTCGCTGGTTTTAACGCATCCCATGCGTTTCCTTCGCCAAGCACGCCGTAGCCGACCATCGCTCCTGCCAACGTGCTAATGGTAATCAAACAAAGGACGATGAGTAAACGAAGCCAAATCGGAATGAGGCGGCGGCGCAGGCGTTGTTGTTTCGTTTGTTTTTCTTCCATCGTCTTCCCTCTCTACGAACGAATGCCGTTAATTAGCCCCATCATTTGATCGGATAATGTAATGGCGCGGGCGTTGAGTTGATACGAACGCTGAGTGATGATCAGTTCGCTCATTTCTGTCGCCAATTCAACGTTTGATTGTTCTAAGGCGTATTGTTGTAATGAAATGTCGTTACGGTTGTTGCCTAATAAATTAACGGTAACGTCTTCGCGATTCACATTCGTCGGGAAAGCAAAACGGTTATCGCCAAGCGCTTGCATAAGTTGCGGGCGCGTCACGTATGATATGCCGATGTTGATCGTCTGCATCATATTTCCGTTTGGCGCAATGAATTGCATCGTGCCGTTTTGGGTGACTTGAATGTCTTTAAAACCGTCGCGGACAGTAATCGGCTCATCGTTTTCATTTAGCACCGCATAACCATCAGCTGTTACAACCATAAGTTCGTCTGGATTGTTTGCGGACGGACTAAGGTAAAACGCACCGTCGCGTGTATATTGAATGTCGCCATCGACGGCGATGCGGAAAAATTGTCCTTCTTTCGTTAAAGCAAGGTCTAATGGACGATCGGTTTTGACGATCGAACCTTGTTTCATTTGCATATACGTAGATGCGACTTTCGCCCCGACGCCGAGACGGACGCCTGTCGGGGTGAGGCGCGGTGCTTCATCTGTTTTTGGCGAGTTCGCAAACTGTTGAGCGAGCAATTCTCCGAAGATGGCATCGCGCTTTTTATATCCCGTTGTATTGACGTTTGCGATATTATGGCTAATCGTATCGAGTTGTTGGTGCAGTTGGTTCATCGTGTTGGCGGCAGTAATCATTGACCGAAGCATCGTCATCCCCCTACCTTAAACGGCCGATTTCGTTTGCCGCTTTGTCCATACTTTTATCGTACGCTTGTAAAATTTTTTGGTTCGCCTCAAAGGCGCGATAAGCCGACAACATGTCCGTCATCGCGCGAGAAAGATCAACGTTTGAACGTTCAACATATTGTTGGCGAATCGTATACGTTTGCGCAGGTGGAAGGGCGTTTTCTGACCGAAATAAACCGTTTCCTTCTTTCACGAGCGTTTGAACGTTTTGCGCATAAGCGATGCCGAGGCGGGCGATTGGCGCACCATTTTTCGTGATCGTCCCATCAGATAAGACGGTAAACTGCTCGTCGCCAATGACGATGCGGTTGCCGTTTTCATCAAGCACGTATAAGCCGTCCGTCGTCGTTAATGCACCGTCCGCATCAATTGTAAAGTGACCGTTGCGCGTATAACGAACGTCGCCCGTTTCGTTTTGAACGGTAAAAAATGATGTACCCGTGCCATCGACAATCGCTACATCGGTGTTGTTGCCTGTTTCACGTATATCTCCTTGCGCAAAGTTCGGCACAAGTTCTTGCACGTACACCCCTGTTGAGAGCGGACCAATGTATGTACGATCGCGCCACGTCAACTTTTTCTCTGTCGGAATGGTCGTCTGTTGAATGCGGTTCATCAACATGTCAGGAAAAGCTCGCAGCGACGCTTGATCAGCCTTATACCCTGGCGTATTCGCATTTGCGATATTGTTCGTCATCATTTCGATGCGGCGTTGTTGAGAAAGCATGCCGGAAGCCGCTGTATATAATCCGCGAAACATAAAACTCCCCCTAACCGTTTTTACACTACTTCCATTATAAAAGAAAAAGGGGGAAAAAGCGAATAGGTACCATTTCCCAATGGCACCTATACGGGTTGACGATATGGAGCTTTGTCGATGTTATCAAGCATTAATCCTGTGCCGATCGCTACACAGTCCATCGGGTTTTCTGCGATAAAGACCGGCACTTTCAATTGTTGCGCAAGCAGTTGATCCATGCCGTGAAGCAATGCCCCACCTCCTGTTAAGAAAACACCGCGGTCAATAATGTCGGCTGATAGTTCTGGCGGTGTACGCTCAAGGACGCTTTTTGCTGTTTGGACGATCGTATATACCGTTTCGCGTAGCGCCTTTTCAATTTCACCGGAGCGAATCGTAATCGTTCTTGGTAAGCCTGTTACTAAATCGCGACCGCGAATGTCCATCGCTTCATCGCGCGCATTCGGGAAAACAGTCGCGATATTGATTTTAATTTCTTCCGCTGTTCGCTCACCGATCAGTAGTTTATATTCTCGTTTAATATAACTTAAAATTTCTTGGTCAAATTTATCGCCCGCTACTTTAATGGATGCGGATGTGACGATATCACCCATCGATAATACGGCAACGTCCGTTGTGCCCCCACCGATGTCGATCACCATGTTCCCTGAAGGCTGGAAAATGTCCATTCCCGCACCGATAGCTGCCACTTTCGGCTCTTCTTCTAAATATACCTTTTTGCCTCCGCTTTTTTCCGCTGCTTCTTTAATCGCTTTTCGTTCGACGGACGTAATGTTTGTTGGACAGCAAATTAAAATGCGCGGTTTAGCAAACCATCCTTTTAAATTGAGTTTGCTTAAAAAATGTTTTAGCATCGCTTCCGTAATTTCAAAATCTGCAATGACTCCGTCTTTTAACGGACGGATGGCGACAATATGCCCAGGCGTGCGCCCAACCATACGCCGCGCTTCTTCCCCTACCGCTAACACCCGCTTTGTATGTTGATCAATTGCAACGACGGAAGGTTCGTTCAATACGATGCCTTTCCCTTTTACATAAATCAACACGTTCGCCGTGCCGAGGTCGATGCCGATATCCCTTGCGAAAAACATATATGTTCCTCCTTGCCATTTCTCCTAATACATTATTTTACCACAGTAATGTCGAAAAAAAGAAAACATTTTTGACAAGGGGAACGAGAAATTTACGTCGCTTGCTCGGTTTCTTTTTTATACTTTTTCTTCGTTGCTTCTCCTCCACGCAAATGGCGAATGGATTTATGGTAATCTAAAATTTCTTTTACTTCATTCGCTAATTCGGGGTTAATTTCCGGGAGCCGCTCCGTTAAGTCTTTATGGACGGTGCTTTTAGACACACCGAACTCTTTCGCGATGACGCGAACGGTTTTTCTCGTCTCCACGATATACTTGCCAATCTTGATTGTACGCTCTTTGATGTAATCGTGCACACTGCTCGCCCTCCCTAAGTTGGATGTGAGAAGTGTGAAATGAGACGTATAAGGCGTTGATCGCAGTGGCGTTTACTCGCTCATAACAAAGTCGTCAAGCTCATCTATTAATCGTTCATCTCACCTCAAACACCCTCGTTGTTCAAGTTTGTAATAGTGTATTAGGAAGGAAGAAAATATATGCCATAAAAAAGCGAACAGATGAGCATTTTGCCCATCTGTTCATGTTCTTGCCATTCCGATCGATGCATCTGGAACAGTGCTCGATGGATCGCTTTGTTGTTCATTCGTTTTTTCTTCATTCGTTTCTTGCTGTTCCGTTTGTTGTTCGAGTGCGCTAAGCGGCTGATCGAAGTAAGCGACAGGGTTGACCGCTTGTCCGTCTTTTCGAATTTCAAAATGGACGTGGACGCCTGCTTCTTTATTAAACTCGCTTGTGCCTGCCTTTGCGATCACTTGTCCTTGTTTTACTGTGTCGCCTGTTTTCACTTGTACGTCTTTTAATGATTGATATACCGTCACAACGCCGCGATCATGTTGAATATGAACGACGTAGCCAAAGAGCGGGTCTTTTTCTGCTTTGACGACTGTTCCGCTTAACGATGCGGTCACATCAAAACTTTCGCCGTTTTTCATCGCGATGTCGACACCTTTGTTCGGATAATATTCATCATTATAAGAGACGAGAGCAGCTTCTTGTTCTTCGGCTGATGCATGAAAATCGTAAAATGGTTTTGCGATTTCAACAGCGTTTGGATCAAGGACAGGCATAATGATTTGTTCAACCGCTTGTTGTACCGGAACAGATTCTGGTTCATTCACCGCCGTTCCTTGTTCTGTTTGCTCATCGACAGGTGGCTGGACAATATCGTTTGTTTTGTTTTGGAACCAAAGCACACCTGTTAAAATGAGCGCGGCACTTAACAAATAAATAGAAGGAACAACCCAACGTTTACGGAACAACTTTGAAACTTTTTTGTTTTCTTCTTTCATGTTCATCACCTCAGCAACCATTGTGAACAGAAAGAAGAACATTTATACACGTAAAAATAAAAAAATTTGCCGCGTGAACCTCCCACGGCTAAAGTCGCGGGCTTCTCACTTCACAGTGAGAATTTCCTGCTTCATCGTCCTCGCAACCTACTAACTCCACAGGCGTATGATTCCGACAGTTCCTGCCGTACGATATTTATGCAAATAAACCTAATTCTTTTAAGCCTTGTTGTAGTATATTTTTTGCAGCGTTCTCGTCTCTTTGATGAATCGTACCACAATGATCGCAAACCCATTCTCTTATGGATAATAACTTTACTTTTTTGTTTACACACCCACACGCTGAACAAGTTTGCGATGATGCAAACCATCTGCTTATTTTATGATACGTTCTACCATACCACATCGACTTATATTCTATCTGTCTGCAAAATTCACCCCATGCTACATCCGATATTCTTTTAGCAAGACGTGAATGTTTGATCATGTTTTTCACAGCTAAATCTTCGCTAATGATTACTTGGTTTTCGTAAACAATTTTCGAAGATAGCTTATGTTGAAAATCTTTTCTAGTATTACTTATTTTTTCGTGTACTTTTGCCACCTTAACTCTTTGCTTGTTCCAATTTTTACTTCCTTTTTTCTTTTTTGCAAGTTGTCTTTGCAACTTTGCCAATTTCTTTTCATACTTTGATATTGCTTTAGG
>NZ_FOJQ01000030.1 GCF_900111795.1 Anoxybacillus pushchinoensis
TCGTCAACGTCGTTTTCCCTTATCGTATCAACGGTTTGCATCCATTGTAAAGATGTTTTGTCACGGATTCAGGATTGACATAAAAATCCACACAATTCTTGGTTTGTAAATGATATGAATCACAAAAAATATATTTTTCTAAGCAGATATTTATTAATCAGCAATAGTAAGTTCGAGGCTGCTTGTAACATTCTAATAGGCTAAACCACCTCGATAAAAACTACCTTAAAAGTTCTAAGCGTTTTATGGCTCTTTCATATTGTTCATTGGCTGCTTGTTGATAGAATGAAAGGGCTTTATCCGTATTGCCAAGAACTTCATGGAATACTCCTAAATTATAAGACGCAAGGAAACTTCCCGTCCCTTTCACACTGTCATACTTATCCGTATCCCCTATTTCTAAACAGCGAAGAAAAGATTTTTCAATGAGCGGAAATAAATGAATATATTTATTAACATTGCTAAAAATTAAGTCCATATAAAATAAACCGCATGCGAAATGGAAATCGGGGGAATCGGCCAATCCGTCCCGCTCGGTTTCAATTAATTTTAAGCCTTTCTCGAACGATTTATTTCCTATAATCGTATATAAATAATCAATAAGGAGATTATGACGGTACCATGATTGAGATGGAGCAAGATGATAACTCTTTTCAAAATATAATTCTGCTTGTTGCAGTTGTTGCTGCAGCTTGTATTGTTTTCCTACTTGATACAAAACATAATCATTAAGAGAATCTCTTTCCAATTCCAGCAATAACAGCTTGAGGTTTCGATCCGTTTTGTCTGTATAAACATACCCGTCATGATACACTTCTATATCCAAGTTTTCTCTTGGTAAATCAGAATCTACCTGTTCATGGATTCTTCCGGCATATTTTACCCCTTTAGGCAGTAATCGGGATAGATAAGACTGTGCATACCTCTTCTCGCCATCTTGAATAAACTCATCAACCCTTTTAATCCGACCAATTACTCTGTCGTTTTTTTCTATAAAGTTACGTATTATGCTTCCGCAGTCATTCATAATATATTCATCCGCATCTAATACGAAGTTCCAATCACTTGTGGATTTTTCAAGTGCATAATTCCGGGCAGCGGAAAAATCATTCACCCATTCAAAATCAAATACTTTCGCACCAAATGCATAAGCTATTTCCTTTGTACGATCGGTAGATCCTGTATCGACAATAACCATTTCATCAACAATACCTTTGACACTTTGCAGACAACGGCTAAGATGCCTCTCTTCATTTTTTACAATCATGACTAACGCTAATGTTGACAAGGTTTCACCCCATAAACTTTAATAAATTCCTTTAACGCCTCCCGCCAATGCCTTAATTCCTTAAAACCATTTAATCGTAGAGCCATATGATCCAATACAGAATACGGAGGGCGTCGAGCTGGTCTTGGATAATCTTTTGTTTTACATGGATTAACTACTATATTAACATTAGCCTCTTCGAAAATGGCTTTGGCAAATTCATACCAAGAACAATGACCTGAATTAGAAATATGGTAAACTCCATATTTTTCAGTCTGAATAAGTTGAAAAATGCAGCTAACTAAATCAACTGCATAAGTTGGGCATCCAATTTGATCATCAACGACAAACAATTGTTTTTGTTCTTGTGCAAGTTTTAACATTGTTTTCACAAAATTATTTCCATGTTTACCGTAAACCCACGATGTTCGAATAATAAAAAATTTAGAGTGAAGGTCTCTCACAAACTGTTCACCGGCTAGTTTACTTTTTCCATATACGTTTATTGGATTCGTAAAAGCAAACTCGTTATAAGGTACGTCGGCGGTGCCGTCAAACACATAGTCGGTGCTTATATAAACCAATTTAGCACCTATATGTTCTGACGCTACGGTTACGTTTCTTGTTCCGTATGCATTCACGAAAAATGCTTGATCCGGTTCTGACTCTGCTGCATCTACCTTTGTATAAGCAGCAGCGTGAATAACGATATTAGGACGGATATGGTCAATAACATTTTTCACTTGCTGAAAATCCGTTATATCTAGTTCTGCTCGGCCATATCCATATACTTCATATTTCATCTCTTTTAGCAATTTGACCATTTCTGTGCCTAATTGTCCTTTCGCACCAGTAACCAATATTTTTTGCTTATTCATTCTCTTTCACCATATTGCTTTTGATAATAATCCATGTACTCTCCGGACTTAATACGTTTCCACCAATCTCGATTATTGATATACCATTGAATCGTTTCCTCAATTCCTTTGTCAAACGTATATTGTGGCTTCCATCCGAGTTCTGTCATAATTTTCGTAGAATCGATTGCATAGCGACGGTCATGCCCTGGGCGATCGTTTACATATTTAATTAACGACTTTGAAACCCCAAGTTTTTCAACAATTAAATGGACTATTTCGTTATTTGTCCGCTCATTATGCCCGCCGATATTATATACTTCTCCGGGCTTTCCTTTATGAATAACTAAATCAATAGCGGTACAGTGGTCTTCAACATGAAGCCAATCACGAATATGTTGACCATCACCGTAAATAGGAAGCTCTTTTCCTTCTAATGCGTTTGTTATGATTAAAGGGATTAGCTTTTCAGGAAAATGGTATGGTCCATAGTTATTCGAGCAACGTGTAATATTCACATTTAATCCATATGTTTCACGATATGCCCTTACAAGCAAATCTGCACTAGCCTTACTTGCTGAGTAAGGGCTGTTTGGAGCAAGCGGCGTTTCTTCGGTAAAATACCCTGTATCTCCTAAACTGCCATACACTTCATCGGTAGAAATTTGAACATATTTTTGGATATTGTTCGCCTTCGCGACATCCAACAATACCTGAGTCCCCAATACATTTGTTTTAACAAAAATATTTGGGTCAGAAATACTGCGATCCACATGCGATTCAGCAGCGAAATTAACAATCACATCAATATGATGAGACTTTACAATATAATCAACGAGTTGATAGTTTCTAATATCACCTTTAATAAAGACATACTGTGGATTTTCTTGAATATCTTTCAAATTTTCCAAATTACCAGCATAAGTTAACAAGTCGTAATTAACGATTTTATATTCAGGATATTTATTCAACATATAATGCACAAAATTGCTACCGATAAAACCTGCTCCGCCAGTTACTAAAAGATTCATAGAGTTCTCTCCCACACAAAATTCATTTCTGCATCGGCTAACAATGGATGATTTGCATCCTTTTCGGAAAGAATAGGAGTTGACATTGGCCAATCAATCCCTAACGCCGGATCATTCCAAAGAATTCCCCGATCATGCTCAGGTGAATAATATTCGTCGACTTTATATTGAACTTCTGTGTTCTCTACCAATGTACAAAAACCGTGCGCAAATCCTTTAGGAACTAACAATTGTCTTTTATTATCCGCGCTCAAAATGAAACCTTGCCATTTCCCGAACGTCGGAGAACCTTGTCGGATATCGACAATCACATCGAAAATTGCCCCGCGCGTAACACGGACGAGTTTCGTTTGGGCTTTTGGGTTTAACTGATAATGCAATCCACGAATCGTTCCCGCTTTAACAGAAAGAGAATGATTATCTTGCACGAACCGAAAGTGAAAACCTAGTTGGCGAAACGTTTTCTCATTATAACTTTCCATAAAAAAACCACGCTCATCTTTATGTACGATAGGCTCAAATATAATCGCTCCATCCAATTCGGTTTGAATAATCCTCATATGGGTTCATCCTTCAATTATTTTCATATTCTTATTAAACAAGCTACCGAAATCGACATCTTTAGCAAGTTCATTGGCCCGCAAATAAGACGCGTGCGTCCCCGCGTCCGTCCACCATCCTTGCAATACATCATATGTCAGCTCGTTGCGAGCAATATAAGCATTATTGACATCAGTAATTTCCAATTCTCCACGCGCAGATGGCTTTAATGTGCGAATAATATCGAACACTTTAGTATCATACATATAAATGCCCGTTACTGCATAACAACTTTTCGGATCTTTCGGCTTCTCCTCAATGCTTTTAATTCGTTCGCCGTCTAATTCCGGAACACCAAAGCGCTCTGGATCACTCACTTCTTTAATTAAAATTTTTGCCCCTGTTTGTTGCTTTTTAAAATTTTCTACATACGGAACAATGCTGTCAGAAAATACATTATCCCCTAAAATAACCGTCATTAAATCATTACCAACAAACGCTTCACATAAACCTAATGCTTGCGCAATTCCACCCGCTTGATCCTGTACTTTATATGTAAACTCAACATCAAATTCAGAACCACTGCCTAAAAGATTCACAACATCCCCCATATGTTCGCGCCCAGTCACAATTAAAATATCAGTAATATTCGCTTCTTTCAGTTTATAAATTGCATGGTAAATCATCGGATATTTGCCAACTGGTAGCAAATGTTTGTTTGTTACTTTAGTAAGCGGGTAAAGGCGGGAACCTGTTCCACCCGTGAGGATGATGCCTTTCATTTTATCTCCCCCAAGATTAAAATAACGTGACAAGTGCAATTAATTAATACTTGTTTACAACCTTTACTATTTTTTTTGCATGTTCAAGCGCTAGAACTGGTGATATAGGTAAACTAATAACTGTTTTATGAATTTCTTCTGAAATACTAAAACTACAATGCTTCCATTCTTCATACGCCTTCTGTTTATGTGGAGGAATTGGATAATGAATAATCGTTTGTATCCCATTTTCTTTTAAATACTTTTGAAAACGTTCTCTATTTTCCACTCTAACTACAAATAAATGCCAAACATGAGAAAGACGATTTCCACTTTCTATAATAGGCAAGATAACTTTTTCATTTTTAATATGATTAAGGTAATATTTCGCAATTTGACGACGTTTTTCATTATCTTTGTCTAGATATTTTAATTTAACTCTTAATATTGCAGCCTGCATTTCATCTAAACGACTATTAACACCTTTAAACAAATTTTTATACTTTTCATGAGATCCGTAATTCCTTAATGCTCTTAATTTTTCAGCTAACTCGTCGTCATTCGTTGTAATAGCGCCTCCATCCCCAAGAGCCCCTAAATTCTTACTAGGATAAAAACTAAAACCAGCAGCGTCTCCTAAACTGCCTGCCCTCTTATCACCATAAACTGCACCATGTGCCTGTGCTGCATCTTCAATAACTTTTAAATTATATTTTTTTGCTATTTCTAAAATTGGATCCATATTAGCAGATTGACCATACAAATGGACAACTAATATGGCTTTTGTTCGTTCAGTTATTTTCTCCTCGATTAAAGAAGGATTTATATTGTATGTGCTAATATCCGGTTCAACCAAAACTGGAGTTGCACCGTTAGCCGAGATAGCCAAAATAGATGCAATATACGTATTAGCTGGTACAATAATTTCGTCTCCCGGTCCAAAACCATAAGCACGAATAATTAATGTTAATGCATCCAACCCGTTTGCAACGCCGATGCAATGCTTTACACCACAGTATTGGGCAAATTCTTCTTCAAACGAAGCCACTTCATTACCAAGGATATACCATCCGCTTTCTAATACTCGAGCTATCGCTACTTCAATTTCTTCTTTATATTGCAAATTAATCTTTTTTAAGTCTAAAAATGGAATCACTATTTACTCACCACTTTTTGAGTTAAATCTTTTTGACATGCTTCGCAAAAGTAGCTTTCATCTAATTTTTTTCCGCACTCGCACACATATCCCCTAAAAGTAGCTGGATTGCCGTACCAAAGCGTATAAGGCGGAATATCTTTGGTAACTACAGATCCAGCACCTATCATTGCATACTTTCCAATTTTAATTCCCGCTACAATCGTAGCATTTGCCCCTATAGAAGCATAGTCATCGACAATTGTCTTTTCGAAACTATCTGGATAACGTTTTGAACGAGGTGTTAAATCGTTAGTAAACGTAACATTTGGACCCACAAATACATTATTACCTAGGCGTACACCATCCCAAATGTATACTCCAGATTTAATAGTAACATTATCACCAATTACAACATCATTCTCAATAAATGTATGGTCATTGATATTACAATTTTCTCCTATTACCGCTCCCGGCAAAATATGTGCAAAAGCCCAGATGCGCGTATTTTTTCCGATTTTGTTTGATTCTACAATTGCTTTTTCATGTTGGAAATATTGTTGTTCATTATGCGCTGACTTTTCTCTTAAATATTCTAAAAAAGAATCATAACTTCTTAAATAATCATCTTCGTTATAGTAATCACTCGCTAATACCATTAATACACAATCATCAGAGAAATCGTACATCTCATGCCATACTAGAGAGTCCAAATATAATCCCTTACTAGGATTATCTAGAACAATCTCTTTAGTATCAAAGCCATCATCTAGGTGAATTTTACAACTGCCTTTTACAGCAATTAACACTTGTTTTAATTTTTTATGAGCATGAAAACCTCTTCTCACTTCTTTCTTTGTATCAAAAATATAGTAAACCCTTTTAATTTCAAAAGGAATATTTTTATTCTGCTCAAGTGCAATCAATGAACCTCTTTCATCACCCATTATTTTAAAATCTATAAATCTTATATCCATATACTATTGCTCCACACTCTCTTTAATTTGTGATGATAATACAGAGACATCTCACCCAATTTCCAATCAGTTTCTAAGTGAAACTCTCCATAGTGAATGTAAAAATTTTCGTCACCATTCCTTCCATTCGTTAAAATTTGATTTAAAAAAGCCCATAAATGGCTAGCAATTTCGCATGTTTTGATGCGAACCGACGTTTCTTAATTCTGTTATCTTTGTTGGTTACGGCGGAAATACTAATGCTGAAGTATCTGAACCTCATTCAACGTTACGTCTCGGAAATAGACTTATGTATAGATAATACAGAATCCGCATGCAAATAGGTGATTCAAATAACTGTGGGGTTTCATGGTATTATTCTCAATATCCTATTGTTGATAAATCAACTTCCAATACGAACACAATCCGAATTTCTTCTATAAATCACCATAATTGTTATTTATTCTCCCACTTTCCCCTTTTGTAGCATTAACCATAAAACACATCGAATCCGTTCACGAACGCTTGTCATCTCTATCTCGTCTTCTTATTACCCATGCTATACGAATCGTCTTGTTTGGCTTTGAAAGGTCTATGTCTAATCAACATACCGTTTTAAAAAAGCACGAATACATCCTCGATAATATTCACTATGTTGGGATAATCTATAGATTATTTAGAATTTGATTATAAAAAGTCATTTCGTAAGAGAGAAAATTTGTTTCTCCACTATTTCTCTGCATTTCTGCCCACATGGCATCAAACTCAGATGGCTCTTGCATTTCACAGAAATGAGAACGGGTTTTAAGAATGCTTTGTTTAAATACATTTGCCACAAGAATTTGGTCTAATAGATCATTCCATCCCTTTCCAGTGTGTTTTTTTATAACTTCTTCACGTTGTTCGTTACCTTTTATTTGTCTCATTTGAACGTCATGAATATATCTGAGAACTAGATCTTTGTACTCCGTTAAGCTTTTAGGGTTTTTGTCCAATGAAGCGTAATCTTCTATAGTTAGTATATTAGATAAAGGCATAGGAGCCTTAATAACAGGTATTCCATACAACATAGCATCTAACTCAGCTGTTAAAGATCCAATAGGAAAACTTTCCAAAAAAATATCAGATAATTGATAAAACTCTTCTACATCTGGTGTAGCTCCTATAACAATAATACGTCCATTTGTGTTTTTACTAACTTCTCTCCAAATCTCCTCTTGAGGATTAGGACCTATGACAAGCAATATTACATTAGGAGCTTTTCTCAAAATCTTCTCAAGAACAATAGGAAAATTTAAATGTTGGTAAGGCTTGAACTTATGTCCACTAGCAATAGAAAGTAAGATAACCGCATCACTAGGTAAACCATATTTTTCCCTCAATCTGTTCTTAGACATTTTCCTGTCTTTCGTCATTAATGGAATAGGCAGTACAGCACTATTTTGAATAGCACGTCTATGTTTAGTAATTAATTGCCCTGCTGTACGTATATCCATAACAGCATCACATATGCTTCCACCTAACCAGTAAACATGATCTGCATGGTTGACCAAAATAATCGGTGGTAGCCCTTCTTTATATCCAAAGGCTAAAATAGGGATAGGATCATTTGGGTGTGTATGCAAAACAATCAAATCAGCCCATTCTTCAGCCAATTTCCTTAATTTAAGACATTTGCTTTTAAAATTATAATCGTTACTAAAAACGTAATACCATCCATTTGTTTGATTAATAGTTTCAATAAGCCAATCCGGGACTACACTTCCTCTTTGATCTGTAAATACTACTGAATGTACCTCATTATAGTCTCTTCTTAGCTTAATCCATCTATCCATTAACCTAGTATGTCCACCAGTCAAATAGGCTGTCGATATAACATGCAATACTTTAAATCGATCGTTTCTTTTTATTTTGATTTCGCTTATATCGATTTTTTCTGCGTTATATGATAAATTATTAGCCATTTCTAGAAGTTCATTCTCCAACTCATAATCAGCATAACGACCAGTATGTGCCAACCAACCACAAGCTCCAATCATTTTTGAAAGAATTACTTTCTTATTAAAGTCTTCCTTTGCATTACCTCTTAGGATAGATTTAAAATGTTTATAAAGTTCTTGATTGTGGTATAAGATATCGTAATTTATAAAATTGTTATAGTGATTACCTACATTTTGATTTTTATATTGATAATTCACATTGTCCAAAATACGTCTTTCTGTACTGTCTTCTATCTTTAAATATTCTATCTTTAAATATTCTGTAATAAATATTTTTCTATTTGCATCGAATGTTTCATCAATGTCTATTATTCCGCAATCGTGAATTACCCAAGGTTTTTCTTGAAAAGGGATTCCTACATCAAAACCTGCCTTAAAAAACTCTCTTGATTGAGACAAATCATAAAAATGCCATCCTTTAAAAATGTCCTCTCTCCAAGGGATATCGTATTGGGTCATCATAAGAAGACCATCAATTGCATGTACAGGTTCATAGTCCTGTTCTACATCGTTAAATTGTAATAATTCTATTTTTCCGGTATGACTATCGTAAACCTTACCAATCTTATTTCTACTTTCCCACCATATTCCCGAGTTCGGAATGGTCTTAGCACCAATAACACCAATCATTCCAAGTTTTGTATTCCTTTTAAATAATTCGATAGTATCAATTAAAAAGTTCTTGTTTATAATAAAAACATCCTGATGCAAATACACTTTATACTTTGCATCTGTCTTTTTCATTCCTTGATTGTACCCTGAAGTAATACTTGAAGCACCTTCGATAGCAATAACTTCAATTTCATATCCCTCTGGTGCATGAAGAGATTTCACATACCGTACAGATTCTTCATACAAAGCATGATTATTAACACAATAAATAAACGCAATTTTTTTGTCATTCATCACAAAGACTCTCCTCTTGCAACCTTTAATAAATCTAATACTTGTTCGTCAGGTTGCTGAATTTGCTGTAAAAACCTTTCTGCCAATTCGTTTTCTCCGTAATATAGCAATACATAACCTAAATTGTATAACGTATCTGCATTCGTTGGCTCTTGTTCATAAGCGAGTTGCAAATAAGGCAATACATGTTCATGAAGCCCTTGTTCAAAACATGTAATGGCGAGAACTTGTAGTACTTTTACTTTGTGAATAATGCTCGTATCGATAATCTCCTTAATCAGTAACTCGTCAATCTCGCCACGGGCAAGTTTGTCGACGATTGCTTGTTTCGCTTCTTCAACATCTACGTCAAACTCCAATCTGCGCAACAAAAACGTAAGTTCTTGCGCCTTTTTCAACGGCTGTTCATTAATTTCTTCAAACAGTTGCTTCACTTCATCGTCTGGATGTCGAATGAACGACAAATAACGATTCGCTAGCTCTTTTTCACCGTAAGAGTTTAACACGAACGCTAAATTATATAGCGTATCTGTATCGTCTTGGCATAACTCAAACGCTGCTTGCAGATACGGTAAAACATGCTCATGGTAACCATGTACAAAATTTTCGATCGCAAGTTCATTTAATAATTCAACCGCCTGATCCATTCTTTTTATGATATCGATCACTTCGTTAGTAGAAAGACGATGTAACTGTTTTAAAATTTGATGACGATCTTTTTTACACACAAAATTGTCAATTAGTTTCCTTATATTCTCATTTTGCTTATAAGCGCGTACAACAAACGACTTTGGTATAAGTAAAGATTGAACAGTCTCTCCATATAATGCTTTCAGATGGTTGACTAATCGATGTTTGTTGTCGTCCTCTGAAACGATCATACCTTTAATAGACATCGATAGCGGATGCCGTTTAAACAAGTCATCTAACTGACCTAAGCTATATAAATTCGTGCGATCAAGTGGATGACGTCCAGCAATCAGCTCTTCAATCACTCGGAAATGGCCGACATTTTGCACATGAGCGAAAAACTGTCCATTTGGTTTTAAATGGTCAACGACAAAGCGAAGGACGTAATCATCTAACGTAAACATCCGATTACTATACAAAATAAAGTCAAACTTTTGTTTTTTAATTTCACCATCTTCTAAATCATTTGCTACGTACGCATACCGTTGTGCTTCCTTTATCGCAAATGCATTTTGTTCTACACCGTACAACGTTGCTTGTGGGTATTCTTGCTTTATTTTCAACAACGTCGCTCCAGCACCGCAGCCAATGTGTAACACATTCATATTCGTTTTGCGATCCATCGTTATTTCACTGAGTATCTCCCACTCAATAGCATATGCCTTGACATCAATATTCCATTTTTCTTCGAATTTTTTTTGGTTATCTCGCAACAACTTCGAATAACCGTTACTGTCATCTTGCCATGATACGCTACCATAGTGATGAATAAACGTATCTTTACAAAGCATCAAACGGTATCCTGCTTTACGCAAACGGACAGAATAATCATCATCCTCGAAATTCCCTGGTGTAAACCGTTCATCAAGCAAACCAACTTTATCAACCGCTTCCCTTTTAATCAACATGCAAAAACCAATCAATTTTAACCGTTCTTCCCATTTATTCGGGTCTAAAACGTTGTGTTGGGAAGCGAACACATGCATTTCGTCAACCGATGTATAGTTTACTGGAATCGTCGAATAATAAGCAGCCGAATTTGTCACAGGTCCGACCGCCCCGATGTCATCTGCGCTGTGTAAGCAAACTAGCAAATGATCAAGCCAATTCTTTGTAACGATGACATCGTTATTTAATAAAAGAATGTTCTCTCCCGTTGCGACTTGTATTCCTTGATTACATCCTTTTGGAAAACCAACATTTTCGTTGTTAAAAATCGTCCGTATATCTTTTTGTAATTGTAACCATTCTACCGTTCCGTCTGTAGAGTGATTATCCACGACAATGATTTCATACGTTCCTTCTCTCGTATATTGGCGAATACTTTCAATGCATTGCTTCGTATAATCTAACTTATTATGAGTTAGTATGATGATGCTTGTTTTCATTTTGCTCCCCCTTTTATTTTTCTTTCTGCTTCAACCATTCGCTGTCCGGATATAATTGTTTCGCTTGTTGAACGATTTTTCTTCTTTCTTCACTCATCCCACATATATCCATCAGTTCGATGACATATTTATACAAACGAAAATCGTGATGACCGAAGCTAATCGCTAATAGACCGTACTGCATCGCTTCCATAATCTCATTTTTCATCGCCAACGCTTCCATCACATTAACAAATGCATCCGCATCCCAATCGTTCATATTATCGACTGAACGATATAGTTGGAGCGCTACATCCATAAATTCATAGCGATGAAGCAAGTGTGCGATTTGAATATGAACAGATGGGGCAAACCGATTTTTCAAAGCAAGAAATTGCTCAAACAGCTCGTACTCTTTTAGCTGAATCGTTCGTTCGAGTAAAAATAAGTAAAACATCGATTCAGGTGCTTGTTCATGCTCATTCAACATAAACAGCAAAAACTCTTTCTCTTTTTGATCGGAAACAAGATGAAGCAACAAACGAACGACATCCAATTGATTCGTTTTGAATGCCAAGACTAATAAATCGTAAGAGTCTAAACTGCCCGAACGAACATACGTCTGTAAATCGGCCACAGAACTTTTCAATATTTTCTGTAAGGCGTCATCATAAGCATTTTGTAATATATTTACTTTAATTTCAAATCCGCGCTGAATGATATCATCACCTAGTTTTGCAACGAGGGACTTCATCACGTCCTCTAAATGTAAAGCAGATGTGATGCGAGCGACGAGCGAAATAGCTAACAAATCGTTCGCCAACTGTTTGCTTTCAATAAATTGGATAATTTCCGTTTCACTATGAACACTCGCAAGCAATTGCAATACGTTGTAAAGCGCTTCGTAACTTTTTCGATTAAACGAAAGTGCACAAGAAAAGTGATATATTGCTTTTTGTAAATTTCCTTTATGTTTGTAAATTTGACCAAGCAACATATGCGGATCATACTCAACGTATTCAAACGTTTTAATTGTGTAAGGATACTTTTCTTTGTTTTCTAGCAAGTATTCGAGCTGCTTTAAAGCATCATCGTAACGATGTTGCAAGTAGTAAATTTCCCCTCGCAAAAACTGAAAGTCGGCTGTTTCGCTATATATATTCTCCACATCAGCAATCACTCGCAAAGCATCATCAAACCGCTGTAAATACTTCAAACATAAAATAATTTGCACAAGGCAATACGAAACCCAGCTTAGACGAATATCTTTTTTATGTTGATACGCTTGAATAAATGCTTGCAGCGCTTGTTCGACTTCCCCTTTTGAAAGATGCTCGTTTCCTAAATTAAAATAATCGAAAGCAATGCTCTCCCCTGCCTCCATCTCACGCTCAATCAATTGCGCGTTTCGGTCATGTTTTTTCTTTTCTACCACTACATGCCGCATATAACCTGTATGATAAATCGTTAAAATACCTGTCTTAGCTTCAACATACTTCCCGCTCACATGCCGTAATTGTTCATGAATCGCACGATCGTAGCGCAAATATGGTACATTGCGATAAATGCGCGTGTGGCGATGTTGGAGCACTCGTTCACCGTACGCACCTACAAAGTTGTAAATACTCACGTCATAAGCTTCTACGCTATCATCAGTTTGTTTTAATTGCTGTATCATCTCTTGCAAGTTCGTACGTTCAACATACTCGTCGGCATCTAATACGAGAATCCATTCCCCTGTTGCATGTTGCTGGGCAAAGTTGCGCGCGTCAGCGAAATTATTCGTCCATTCAAAATCATATACTTTATTCGTATATTTCAACGCAATTTCTTTCGTTAAATCGGTTGAACCTGTATCAACGATAACGATTTCATCAACAATACGATGTACAGAATCTAAACAACGTTGTAATACTTTTTCTTCGTTTTTTACGATCATACATAACGATAAAAATGGTTTCATCGTATTTTTTCCTTCCTTCACTCTTTATAGATGTGTTCATCTACTGTTTATATCGGATAAAAAGGTGAAGATGTGAAGAGGAGGAGGAGAAAAAGTATTGTCCATTTCCTTACTATCTCAAATTTATACATTCAACTAGCTAGCGATCAGCTTCCATAATCGCCCGATATTTTGAAAGCGCAATAATGTTATTGCTCAATTAATATATTTGTGTTAAAATAGGAACAAATGTTCTTGTAGAAAGAGAAGGAATAAGCATATGGAAATAATTCAACAGTTATCTATTGAGACGTTAAGTATGATTAGTGGGAAATTACTCGGAGATGCAAATATCAGTATAGAAAAAGATCGCCATCCACGATTTCGCTTCGCTCACTGTGCTAGCGATAAAGCATGGTGTTTTTACTGCTATGAACAATTAAACAAATATCTTCCTCTCTCAAAACCAAGATATCGAAAAATCATAGACAATCGCATCAAAAACGGTTTTACTGAACAATATTATACCCAATCGTTTAAATCAAGAGTGGTCTTTCAACTAAAAGAGTTATGGTACCCGAATAATCGCAAAACCATTCCATTTGAATTTTTAGCCTATTCATTTACACCTATTTGTTTAGCATGGTGGTATCAAGACGACGGACATTTAAAAATCGAAAACAACCAAGTGAAAAAAGTCATTTTGTCAACAGATGGATTTACAAAAGCTGAAAACGAAACATTAATTCAGCTAATAAGGCAAAAATACAGCCTAAACTTTTCTTTAGACAAACAAAACAGACTTATTCTTTACGATAAACCACAAATCTTTTATTTTATACGCTTAGTTAAACCATATGTGCACGAAAGTATGAAACGGAAAATCGCTATTCCTTCCACTTCAAAAGAAGCTACCAAAAAACGGACAACGATCTACTTACCAAACGTACTCCATATCACTCGACCTACTAAAGATATTCACGCAATGTTAGAACAACTTCCTGTTTTACACAACAAGTTATCGAATGAACATACGTACAAAAAATTATTTGCAGAAAAATTCCCGATATTAAGAACAAATAAAACAACAGCCAAACCTTATCAAATTGAACTAACCCAAAAACATATTGAACTAATCAATACTTGTAGGCAAATAACAGGTCTAACGATAAGTCAAGTTGTACACCTGTGCGCTATCCATAATATATAAAAAGAGACCTTAGGAACCCTAAGGCCTCTTTTTGCTTTATTAACGGAGCAATTGTAATACTCCTTGCGGCTGCTGATTCGCTTGCGCGAGCATCGCTTGTGCTGCTTGAGAAAGAATATTGTTTTTCGTAAACTCCATCATTTCTTTCGCCATCGTGCGAACATTTGCTTTCACAAATGACTAGACTATCTCTTCACCCGCTAGCTTTTCGCTAGGTAGGGGCCGGGCACTTCGAATGATATAGGACGATGGAGCATCCTACTCACCCTACGGACTTCATCACCATCGCTCTCGCTTTAGGTGGTATGTCCTAGTCGTTGAACCTTCTCCAGAGTTTCCTCACAGGAGCTTGGCTGCTGGTTGCCCAATCCTTTAGCTTTTTCACGCCATCACGCTTGCCGTTTCCAGCTTCGTTGTGGCACTAAAGGCTCTTAGGGGTTTCCAGCAATTCACCCGGTGATACTCACTAGCCGTTTCCAGCTAGGACGACTGTGCTTGTCACCGCTTATGCGGCTAAAGCATAATCTACGTCGCGAATACGTGATTCTGCCGCTGTTAAGTTTTCTGCAGAAGTTGATAAGTTATTAATCGTATGTTCTAATCGATTTTGATAAGCACCAAGTTTAGAGCGCTCTTGCGATACTGCGTTAATTGCGCTGTCAATTTTAGCAATCGATGCGCTAGCCTTCGCGTTGTCTGCAACAGAGATGTTCGGTCCATCCAACGTTAACGCAGCAGAGCTCATTGTAGAAATTTGCAAATTAATAATTTGTCCATCATTCGCCCCTACTTGGAACGTTGCATTTAAAGAACCGTCAAGCAAGTTCTTTGTGTTAAATTGTGTCGTCGTTGAAATACGATCAATCTCAGAAATTAATTGGTTTAACTCTTTTTGAATTTGATCGCGGTCAATAGTTGTATTTGTGTCGTTTGCACCTTGTACCGCTAACTCGCGCATGCGTTGAAGAATCGCGTGCGTTTCGTTTAATGCACCCTCAGCTGTTTGGATTAACGAAATCGCATCTTGTGAGTTCTTCGCTGCCATTTCTAAGCCGCGAATTTGTCCACGCATTTTTTCTGAAATCGCAAGACCTGCCGCGTCGTCACCCGCGCGGTTAATACGAAGACCAGAAGATAATTTCTCCATGTTTTTCGCAGCATTTGCATTCCCCATTGTCAACTGACGATACGTATTTAACGCCGCAATGTTGTGATTAATTCTCATTGTTTTTTCCTCCTTGAATTTGTTTTCCCACGTCCTTGTGGTTTTTGATTGGCAAGATTGAAGTCGGCCGCCCTTCTTTCTTGCCCTCATGTTTATTATCGGCTTGTTTTTTCAAAGTTTAATAGGTTGCGAAAAAAATTTTATACTTTGACGTCAAGAAATTGTGAGAACGGTGATGGTTGTTGAATTTCTTTGACGATGCGCGCTGGGTCGTCTTTATGTTTGTTGATGATTTCATTTAATGCTTGTTCGGCGATTTGTTTATTGTCTTGGACGATGCGCGCAATGACGCCAGGAACGTGAACGCCGCCGATGCTAACGCTCATTTTCTTCCCCTCCCTTCTTTAGTTGATCGGATAGTTGTTGAAGCGAAGTGGCGGAGGCGAGAGATGCCGCGCTGTTTTCTTGTTGAATAGCGAGATATACTTCTTTCCGATGTATATCGATATGTTTCGGCGCGCGAATGCCGAGCTTGACTTGGTCGCCGTCGATGGCGAGAACGACGACTTCGATATCGTCGCCGATGTGGATCGCTTCTTTTATTTTGCGCGTTAATACAAGCATGTTCCCGCCTCCTTATTTCGCCTCAACCGTTTCTGGAAAAAGTCGATGTTTCGTTTTGTACGGTGTATTCGTTAAAATGACTTGCTTGCCGATTCGTTCGTGAACGTTAATGACGACAGGCGCTTGTAAGTTCGCTGTCGTATTTGTAAACGGTTCGGCGACCGTTAAAATGACGTATAGTGCCACATCGTTTTCTTTTTGTATTTTCAGCTGCTCACACGTCGTATCGTCCAATTCGATTTCGTACGTTGGGAAGTACGAAAACGGCTCAATCATGACAAACGCCACGTCTTTATTTTGTATTGATTGTAAAATGGTAAATGGTGAATCGTGAATCGGAAGCAACGCAAATTGTTTTTCATGTTCAAAGCCCGGTAGTCCGTTTTCAAATGAAACGAGTGCCAGCTGAGAAAGCTGAACTGTTCCATGATATTTCGTTTCAATGTTCATATAAATCCCTCATTTATACGCTAATGTCAATGCGCAGTTCGTTATGGCGCGCTAAGTCAATATGCACAACGTTTGGTTTGTAATCGATTTGCACAGGGCGTGGCTCGATATGAATGCGTGCGCCTGACGTTTGCCAATTCATATCGATGCGCCCTGGTTCAAAATCAATTTTCACGCTAAATGGACGTGGAATAAGCCCAACGTTATAGTCAAAAGGCGGTCGTTCGCTATTCGCCTGCGCTTGCATCGCAAGCACATCACCGCCTTGTTCAATGCGCATTAATTCATCGCCTTGTATCGCTGTCGTTTCTAAATACGATAGCCAACTGGCATAGCCGTCTTGCGCAGCTTCTTCTATGCGGCGGAAGATGTGCTTTAAATCGACGTCCGCACGCGCTTCCGTCTGGTCGATCGTCAAGCGCGGAGGCGTCGTTTTCATCTCGACTTGCGGTTGCGGCTGCTCAAGCGACATGTCCGCTTGCGGCTGACGCATATTCATATACCCGCGTTCAACTATAATAGATAGCTGGGCAAACGTCGCTTGCATCGTCAATTGTGGGATTTTCATTCTAACTCATCCCCTTAACGTAAGAAATCAACGAGAGTCGGCTGAATGATGCGAGCCCCGACAGCGAGCGCTGCGCGATGCACACTTTCTTGCGACTTTAATTCCGTAATAATTTTTTCAATATCCGCATCTTCGTTATCGGAAATCATTCGTTTGGCGATCAGCTGTTGTTCGGCAAGACGTTGCTCCACGAGCTCTAAACGGTTCACGCGCGCCCCAAGCTCTGCCCGTTCTGCAAGTACGGCATTTAAATGATTATCCAAATCGGATAATAAGTTATCTAAAGTTTTTCCTGATGTCGATGTGCCATTTAATACATTTTCAATATCCTGCAACGTTTCAAACAAATCTTTGTTAAACACATTGTTTGGAGTGACGTTAATTTTTAATTTTACCCCTTTGGCGACTTCGACCATAAAATCATCGTTGTTGTTCGTGACAGTCGGAGGCGTGCCGTCTTTGACCGGCGCTTGTTCGATGTTTGTTCCATTAAAAATATACTTTCCTGCTACTTTCGTGTTGGACACTTGTACTAAGTCTTTTTTTAACTGCTCAATTTCTCGAGCGATCGCTTGACGATCTTCAGGACCGAGCGTGCCGTTTTTCGCTTGCACAACGAGTTCGCGAGCGCGCTGCAAAACGTTCGTCGTATGACCTAACGCCGACTCGGAATTTTCCATCCACGTATACGCTTCCGATAAATTGCGCTGGAATTGTTCAATTTCTGTTAAGCTCGTACGATAGTGCATGCCTTTCATCGCCACGACCGGATCTTCCGATGGACGATGAATTTTTTTCCCTGTCGCGAGCTGTTGCTGATACGTGCCAAGCTTATCGTAGCTTTTGCTGACGTTGCGCAGCGTATTGTTTGCAAGCATCATTTGTGTGACGCGCATTCGTTATTCACCTACCTTCCAACGATGCCCATATTGTTAATAATTTTATCTAACATTTGATCGATCATTGTAATCATACGCGCAGAGGCGTTATACGCATGCTGGAATTTCATCATATTCATCATCTCTTCATCAACCGATTGACGGAGCACTTCACTATTTTGCGACAGCCGTTTCGCCTCTTGCGCATTGACTGCCATTTGACCGATTAAGCTTTCATAAAAGTTTTGAATTGTTGTCGTATTGCCAGCGATGTTCATCATACCATTTTTCACTTCGGCTAACGCTTGAGCGTTACTTCCGTCACCGATTTGACCTGTTGCTGATGCGGCAATATTGTCAAGTGAATCTTTAATGATTTGTGCAATATCTAACGTTCCAGCCGGATCAGCTGCGTCATAAGTGAAAAATGGTTTAGTTGATGGAGAAGATACATTATTTTTTATTTCTGTCACACTCCATCCATTCGAATGCACCGCGTTAAACTGGTCGGCAAACGCTTTAGCCATGGCGTTTAAATCGCCTATCATTTCCGGATATAATCCTTTCGTCGTTACTCCCCCATCTTCGCTATATCCATATGAATAAAGAAGGGCTCCTAATTTCCCGTTCTCTTTTAAGCGTTCGAATGTCGAAAACGTTTGGTCGCCGAGCGAAAATCCGACAACCGGACCCGCTTTTATGACGTTATCTTGATAATTCAACTGCAGCTCATTGACCTTTCCTAGTCGCCCATCGACAAGAGTTCCAATCACAGTACTACCCGTACGATCAACGATTTCTACAGTGAAGCGCCCTTCGGCAATTTTTAATGCACTACCACCGCTCGGAACTTGTGTGACGCGGATATTTACATATTGTGATAACTCGTCTAACAGACGGTTTCGTTCATCGTACAAATCGTTTGGTAAATATCCATGCACCTCAACTTCTCCGATTTGCCTGTTTACTTCATGAAGCTGACGCGCAAGTGAATTGACAGCTCTCACCGTAACGTCCATTTCGTTCTTAATGTCACCTTGAATCGACTTTAACGAGCTTGACAAATAATGAAACGTTTCCGCAACCGCGATGCCGCGCTGGCGAACGACTGAGCGTGCCCCCGAATTCGAAGGATTTACCGCTAAGTCTTGAAGTGCTTGCCAAAAGCGATCGAGCGTTTTTGCCAATCCTTCGTCTGACGGCTCGTTCATAATTTCTTCCATTTTGTACAATGCTTCGGCACGCGTATTCCAATAGCCGTATTTCATATTTTCCCCACGATATTGCACATCTAAAAACTCTTCGCGCATTCGCTGTACCGTGCCGCCTTCCACGCCTGTTCCCATTTGCCCAGGGATGACCGGACGGTTTTTCGATGCGAACGGATATGGCGGCGATTGTTCAAAATTGACGCGTTGGCGCGAATATCCCGGCGTATTCGCATTGGCGATGTTATGGCCGGTGACGTATAATGCTTGCTGTTGGGCGGTCATTCCGCGCCGCACCGTTTCCAAACCGTGAAATGTCGAAAGCACAAAAAAACCCCCTTACGTTTTTGCTTCAAATGACGACCGTGGCGGCAATTCATCCGTTCGCTTCGGGTCATACGTCACATCTTGTTCATTCGGTATCATCAAATCTAATGTAAAATGAATAAATTGGAGCGATTGTTGCAGTAGTTGCATATTTAGTTCGTTTTGCTCTTTTAATCGTACAATCGTGTCGCTTAGTTCATTGGCTAGTTGAAGAAGCTTCATTCGTTCTTTTTCTTCCACCTGTTCGGCATATCGGCTCACTGTTCGTTCTTCCTCGGGTAAATGCGACAGAAGGCTCATTCGTTCGCTTTCTAGCTGGCGAATGGCCATCACATATTTTTGTTCCTTCATCATCATTTGTTGTAACGTACCGACATCGCCTTTTTTAATCGCTTCTGTTTTTTGTTCTGCTAGTTGCAATAACCCACGATGAAACGTCAGCAACTTTTGCATCACATCGATCATGTTCGTTCGCTCCGTTATCGTTTATAATAGCGCAATACGCTTTCTGCAATCGCTCGTGCATCGATTGTATACGTACCTGCTTCAACTTCTGATTTTAGCCGTTCCACTTTTTCTAACCGTTCCGAATAAAATTTCGCTGCTTCTTGCAGCTCTTTCGCCGCACTTGAAATTTCGACTTGGTCTGTCTTTTTCGTTGTTTTTGTTGGCTTTTCGACACGTGACGTCCGCTCATATGGGTTAACGTTCATCGGCTGAATACGATTGATTTTCATATTTCCACCTCACTTTTCTCCGCCTTGCTTTCTTATATTTATTATCGGCAAAAAGAAAAAAATGTTTAGTCGTCTTTGCGTCGCTCAGTAAAATACGTTGTTTGATGTTTCGCTTGTTTTTGTCGCTCTTCCTCTTGTTGGATTTTCGTCATCTCTTTTTGGATGCCACTAATACATGAAGAACAGAGGCGTCCTTCCCGAATCGTTGCCCCGCATTTTTCGCACGGATAGCCGAGGTTTGGAAAATGAACGAGCTGCAACCGTCCTTTTTTAATCCATTTAATGATTAACGCTTCTTCTACCCCCGTCGCATCAACAACTTGTGACATCGTTGCCGTGCGATTTTCTCGTTTTCGAATAAATGCATACACTTTTTCAAACAATTTTTCTTCCTCTTTATAGCACGCCTCACATATGTCACGAAATTGCGTCCGTACAAACAAACTTCCACATTTCGGGCAGTTATCTAACATCATTCTCCCACCTTACGTATATATGTTAATAATAAGCCCTTGAATTTCACCGACTAATCCGAGCAAATCGAGCCCTTTTTTCTCTTTTTCCAACACCGCGTTCGTCAGCTCAACTAACTTTTGATCGACTTCTTTCACGAGCTTATAAATTTTCGACCGTCCCCCGCGGCTAAATCCACGTTGCTCTTCAAGTTGCAAACTATTTTTTACTGCATCATCTAAAAACTGTTTAACAAGCTTTTTATACGTTTTTAAGTCTTCGACCGTTTGCGACTCGGCTAATTTTTTCCCTTGCGCTTCAATTTCTTGCGCCATCGTTTGAAAACGTTCAAATAACACATCGCTTTTTTTCTTATGCATCACTTCCGTAAACGATACCGACTCCATCGGCGCGTCATCCTTTTTCGCAACGCGATTTAACGATGCCCGTGACACTTTTTGTACTTCCATCTTGTTCACACCTTTTTCTTTATATTATGCCACACGTACAAAAAAAGGGCGAGGCCGCATCGACCTACCCCCTTCTTTAACTATTAGCTTTTTAACAATTGTAAAATTCCTTGCGGCAATTGGTTTGATTGCGCCAGCATCGCCTGCGCCGCTTGGTTTAAAATGTTATTTTTCGTAAAGTTCGTCATCTCCATCGCCATATCTGTATCGCGAATACGCGACTCAGATGCGGTTAAGTTTTCATGTGCTGTTTTTAAGTTGTTAATTGTATGTTCGAGACGGTTTTGGTATGCACCGAGTTTACCGCGTTCTTCGGATACTTTTGCAATCGCAACGTCAAGAGCAGAAATAGCCGCTTGAGCATTACTATAAGTCGTTATACTTAAAGCATTGATCGACAAGCCTGACGCACTCATATTATTGATGCTTAATGTAATCGATTGACCAGCATTAGCACCAATCTGGAAGTTAACTCCACTGAAACCTCCGCTTAGAAGCGCTGTTTTGTTAAAGTCTGTTGAGGTGGCAACACGCGTAATTTCCGTAATCAACTGTTGTACTTCTTGATCGAGTGCGTTTCTGTCCTCTGACGTGTTCGTTTCGTTAGAAGCCTGCACCGCCAACTCACGCATACGCTGAAGCATGCTATGGACAGAACTTAATGCCCCCTCCGCTGTTTGAATAAGCGAGATCGCATCTAACGCGTTGCGCTCAGCTACTTCTAAACCGCGAATTTGCGAGCGCATTTTTTCTGAGATCGCTAATCCTGCGGCGTCATCTGCGGCGCGGTTAATGCGCAAACCGGAAGAAAGTTTTTCTAAGTTTTTCGCTGTGTTTGATTGGTTCACTGCCAAATTACGATAAGCGTTTAATGCTTGAATGTTATGATTAATTCTCATTTTTTCCGCTCCTTTACTCTGTCATAATAAATTGTTCATATGCCGCTGCTTTTTTCGCTGCGACGTTTGTTGTCGGTTGTTTTTTCAACGCTTCATTCCATGCGGTCGCAATTTCTTTTGCGATCGTGAGCACTTCTTCCATCATCGCTACATCTTTTTTCATATTTGCGTCGATAAGACGCTCCGCCATATAGTTATATAGCGCGTCTAATTGGTGGGCGATAATACCGGCGTCATAATTCAAACCAATACCGAGACGCTGTAAAATATCGTTCGCTTTTTGCAAGCGTCTATTTGCATGGGCGTAGTCGCCCTTTTTTGTGCTTGCGATCGCCTCTTCTACACTTTCCATTAATCCTTCATAAAGTAGCGCTGTTAATTGTTGTGGCGTTTTTTTATACACCACTTCTTCTGTTAAAAACTCCACGCGCTCACTCTCCTTTTGTCGTTCACCTACTTTATTTATCGTCACGTTTTTTTATTGTTTAATAGTTTTTCTCCATTTTTTCAATTAAAATTAAAATTTCTGCGATCACAGCGTACAATTGCGGCGGAATCGTATCGCCAAGGTCAAGATCAAGCAAATGTTGGACGAGCGCGGCATCTTGTTCGATCGGCACTCCGTTTTGTTTTGCTAGTTCAATAATTTTTTCAGCGACGTAACCGCGCCCGTGGGCGACGACGGTCGGCGCTTTATCTCCTTGTTCGTAGCGAATGACCGCCGCCGATGGGCCGTTTATTTCTCGTTTTCGTTTTTGGTTAAAGTACATCATATTGTAAAATCATATCCTTTCTCCGTCCATGTCGCTCGTTTTGGCTCGTTCGTTTGTTTTTCCTCTTTTGTCGCAAACGTCGTAAATTGCACGTTGCCTACGCGGTAGCCGATTTCTTCAAGGCGCTTCGTAGCCGTTTCGACGAGTGGGCGCATGCGCTCCGCAAAATCTTCCCGATCGTTGCGGAACGTCACGGAAAGCGTGCGCTCGTTCGCGCTCAGCAACACCCCGACATCACCGAGCTTTTTCGTTTCAAGTAAAAAGTACAAACTGCAATTTTCCCAATCCACTCTCTTTCCGTCGTTACGGGCGTTCACATATACTTTAACGTCTTTTACTTCCTTTTGCAGCAACAATGGAATCGTGAAAAAGAGCGTTTGCATCGCGCTTCCTTGATCGTTTTTATTCAACAATTGTTGCCCTGTCATATGCGTCAACGCTTGTTCTGCTTGTTTCGCCGCTTCTCCGTTCGCTTGCGCCAGCTGCATCAGAAGACCTTTAACCGTTTCTTCCCGCTGTTCGCTTGCGCCATGAAATACGAGATTGTTCGCGACATCGGCTTCATGCATCAATCCGAGCCGGCGGATCGTTTGCAGCATATGGCGCGCGGACGGTTCCGGCTGGACGATGTCGTTCCATTGCTGGAGCAGCGCCCGTCCAAGCGCTTGCTGTTTAAGCGACTGTGCTTCGATAAAATGTTTTACTTTTACATCTGCCGGCTTAAATTGCATTTGTTCAAGCATGCTTTTTACTTGCTTTACGATTTTTTGCGCCTCCGCCAGTTGTCCTTTATCTAACAGCTTTTTCGCTTCCGCTAGTTGCGAGCTTGCCTGCAACAATTTTTTCTCCATTGTCATATCAGCAAACAACATCGCATCGCTTTTTAAAATCGTTTGATCGAGCTGTTTAATCGTCGTTTCTAACAGCTGTTTCGCCTGCGGACGAGCTGCTTGTTTATATTGGGTGATCAGATGGTCGATCGCATCTAAATTGCGCATCATATCGCGCTTCGTTTGCTGAAATTGCTTCGCTGCCTCCGCCATGCGCCGCGTCACAGTTTGAACGATCATATCTCTTGATTGTAAATTAAGTGCGGCGAGCGACTCGTATGCCGCATCAGCAGGCGACAAAGTATCAGCTGCTGGCAATGTTTGTTCCATTTGTTGGAGCGCTTGAACGACCGTTTGTCTTGCGGCTATTTCGCGACCGCTTTCAGCTAGTTGCTCGGCACGGGCAAACGCTTCTTGCAGCGATGGCTCCATATGTTGAGCAAGCTGCGTGCGCGCCATATGCAACGCTTCTTTTACGTCCGGCTCCTTTTGCATCGTTTTCAACGCTTGCATAACGGCGGTGCGGACGTCGCTTTCTTGCTGTTCGGCACGTTCAGCTGTCAAAAGCGATGTCATAAGCTGTTGACGAGCGCTTTGCAGCGTTTGCGTTGCTTGTTGCAGCGCTTCAAATACGGACGGTTGTTTTGTAAGCGTATGATCCGCTTGCAACTGACGCACGGCCTCGGTCAACGTCATCGTTTGTTGCTGGAGCCGGTCAGCTATCACATGAGCGCGTTTGACATACTCAGGCGCCAGCTGCTGTTCGATCGAGCGTAATGTTTGCACAAGTTGATCGTGAGCCTCCGCACCTCGACCAACCGTTTCAAACAATGTTGCTTGATTGAGCGCACGAATGACCTTCTCCGCTTGCTCCACAGGCAATGTACGAGCGACTTCGCGAACTTGCCCCTCGATCGCTTTAACCGTCGGCGTACTTTCCGCTTGTTTTCGTACTTCTGCCACTTGTTTTAGCTGCTCTGCCTTTGTTTCCACGGTTGACGGTTGCTCCACTCGTTCGCCTACTTTTCGTAATGAAGCGATGAGTTGTTCTTTTGCTTGCTTTCCCATTTGCTCCACTCGTTCGATCGCCTCATTTATATCTTTCATTTCCATGCGCGGCAAAATCGTCTCTTTTAATTGCCGGACAGCTTCTTCTACGTCGCGCGCTGTGCGAATGATTCGACTTGCTTCGTCAATCATTTGTTTTTGAGCAGGGAGCTTCGGCACGTCTTCTCGTTTCTCGGCAGCGTTAAACGCTTCAAGCAAACGATTTTTCGCGCTCAGCGGCTGTCCGGAACGATAAAGCTGTTCCGCCCCTTGCAGCGCCGGTCCAAGCACTTGGCGCACGACATCGCTCCCTTTCGCCATCGCAAGCGCTTTAGCGACAATTGGCTCCCGTTCAATTTGCTGACGTACCATTTGCAACTCCTTATTTGCCGATGATGACTGTTCCACCTTTAAATCCGCATCTTTTTTCTCGTTCACCTCTGCTGCCACAACAACTTGCATGATGCGGCTTCGGGCAAACGTCTCATGTCCGCGCTCTCTCAAAATGGTCGCCTCACGCACAGCTTTCGCGATTTCGTCATGTCCGCTTTCTTCTGCAAACTGCTTCGCCAGTTCGAGCACACGATCGATGTTTCGTTCTTGTTGCAGTTGTGCACGTAGCTCACTAACCGTTTGCGACTGTTGTTTGACGATTGGCGTAAATGAAAAATGCTTATCAATCGCCTGAACGATATCATGTAACGATTCGCCGAACGGTTTACCGTAGAGCGCTTCATGTACCGCTTGTAGCTGTTTAACCGTCATATCAAGCGTTTTGCTTGCGGCAATATGAATCGTTTCTAACTTTTGTTCAACCGTTCCCTTTCCTTCTGTTAAAAATGTCCGTAACGACTCTACCGTTTCACGAGTGAGCGGCAGTTGTTTTTGAGCAACAATCATCGCCGCTTGGCGAAGCTCAGGCGTTTCAAGCGTTTCAAATGATGATGGTGAAGGAGGCGTGACAACCTTTCCTTCCACTATATCCCCATCTCCACCTGTCACTTGCACTTTCACTCGTCCAGATGGCGGTACGTCGCCTTCAAAGCGAAAACGAATGTCGACACCGCGCAATTGTACAATTGCCTCTCGTTCACTCACTTGTTCTTTGACGACCGCCTCATACACATCTCCTGTTTTTAACGTCACAGTCGTTGAATGTGAAGATGCCGGGCGATAATGTCCGTATCCGCGAATTTCCATAACGACCCATCTCCGTTCTCCGATTTTCCTACTCTTTATATCGACCAGTAGAAGGCGGTTTTCAATGGGAGTTTGTTCCCAACTATGAACGGACGAGTGTAAACGAACAAATCTCTCGTGCACCTGCGTCATATAGCAGTTTTGCCGCTTCGTGAACTGTTGCCCCTGTCGTGTAAATATCATCCACGATGACGATGCGCTTTTCAGCTACATCTTCTCCTGTCAAACAAAACTTCCGTCCGACAAAGCGTTCACGTCTCGTTTTTTTCGACTGTTTTTCGTCGTCGATTCGTTGTAAGGCAAAAATCATCGGTACCGATAAAAGCGAAGCGATCGCCTCCGCTTGATTAAATCCGCGTTCAGCTAATCGAGAGGAGCTAAGAGGAATCGGGACGAGGCACACATCCGAAGAAAAATGTTCATCAAACACGCGACGAACATCGAAACGAAACGCTTCAACAAGCGCATAATCGCCACGAAATTTAAAACGATTCATCACTTCTTTCATCCAATCGTTATACATATACACCGAGACGTTTTGTTTCAACACCGTTTTTCGTCTTTCCCACCCGATACAATCTTCACATATCGCTTGATCGCTTAAACGGCTACATCGTTCACAACGATTCCCCTCAAGGCGAATAAAACGAGCTCGACAACGCGGACAACAAACATCCGCTTGACGAAGCGTTAAAAGCATAGCAAGCGATACCGGCGGCAGCCATTCATCATGACAAATGAGGCACTTCATTCGTCAATCAACCCTCGCTTTCGTGCTTCATCGTTCATACGTACAATATGACGCTTGGCGGCGATCATCGCTTTCGTTTTTCCAAAATGAAAAAAGCGAACATCACCTGTCGGATATTGAGCGCTTCGGCCAACACGTCCAGCGATTTGCACAAGCGCACTTTCTGTAAAAATCGGTTGCTCTGCACCTAACACGGCAACGTCAATGTTTGGGATCGTTACCCCGCGCTCTAAAATGGTCGTTGTGACAAGAAGCGGAATTTGTCCACGTCGAAACGCAAGCACTTTTTCCTTTCGTTTCGGATCTTCGGCATGCACCCCTTCGATATGAGGATGAAATTGTTGGAAATACGGAACAACTTGTTGTAAAAAGTCGATGTGAGGGACAAATAAAAAGGCTTGTTTGTTTCTTTCGAGATGCTCGTTTACCCATCGAACGACACAGGATGGCAAACGTTGATTACGCCACTTTTTTTGCCAGTTGCCGCACCATTCAAAAGTCGGAACAGGAAGAGGATGGCGATGATACCGTGCAGGAATCGTCACCGCTTTACGTTGACCACTTTTTACTTCACGTTGCCATTGTTCGTTTGGGGTTGCGGTTAAATAGATGAGTGAGGAGTTCGGTTTTCGTGCCCGTTCTACCGCATAGGAAAGCATCGCATCTACACTATACGGAAATGCATCGACTTCATCGACAATCATCACATCAAAAGCGTGATAATAGCGAAGCAACTGATGCGTCGTCGTCACCGTCAATGAAGCAAGTTTGCCACGGTCTTGGCTGCCGCCATATAATGCCGCCATATCGACCGACGGAAATACACTCGCCAAACGCGGAGCTAGCTCCAATACAACATCCGTGCGCGGAGCAGCAATGCAAACGCGCTTTCCGTGCGACAGCGCCATGTTAATGCCCGCAAATAGCACTTCTGTTTTTCCCGCTCCGCATACGGCCCAAACGAGCAATGAGTCGTTTCGATCAATCGCTTGGCAAACTTCATCGGATGCAAGTTGTTGAGCTGGAGATAATTGACCATTCCATTGAAGCGGTGAAGAAAAAGAGGTAGAAGGAGTTGGTCCAATCCAAATCACGAGCGGATTACATTCGCTACATCGTCCCATCGTTATACATTTGCGGCAATACGTACATATGCGTCCACAGCGCGCACACGGAAACGAAGCAAATAACTGTTGGTCATCGTTATTGCAACGGACGCAACGATAGCCTTGCTTCGTTTTTACAATGCTCTCCACGATCTGCACATGTTGCTTATCGTAAGAAGACGAAAGTTCCGATTTAAGCAGCTGTTTTCCTGCTAAATGCAAACAAATCACCTCCAACAAAAAAGAAGTGGACCATTCGCCCACCTCATATATTCGTGCCTAGCAAAAACAATTCCTGCTTATTTTTTATACCAGCCAAATCCCATCGCACCTTCTCCTAAATGCGTGCCGATGACAGGTCCGAAATAGCTAAGGAAAAATTCAACGTGCGGATATTGTTGCTCAAGTTTTTCTTTCCACGCGCGCGCTTCTTCTTCACAATTCGCATGAATGATGACCGCACGCATCGGAACGCCGAGCGCTGCATCTTCGGCAAATAGCTCTTCTATTCGGCTTAACGCTTTTTTCCGTGTACGAATTTTTTCAAACGGCACAATCACTTTATCAACAAAATGTAAAATCGGCTTTACTTGTAGAAGGCTGCCGATAAACGCTTGGGCGCCGCTTAACCTCCCTCCCCGCTGTAAATGGGATAAATCATCAACCATAAAATAAGCGCGCACCGACTGTTTCATTTCATCTAAACGCGCAATAATGGCTTCGGGATGCGCACCTGCTTGCGCCATTTCCGCTGCTTCGATCGCATAAAACCCTTGCATCATGCAGCTAATTTCTGAATCGTATGCGTACACTTGAATCCCCTCAACCATTTGCCCTGCGGACACAGCCCCTTGGTACGTGCCACTAATGCCGCTTGATAAATGAATCGAAATGACGGCGTCGTATTGTTTCGCTAGCTGCTCGAACGTTTCGACAAATAGTCCAATTGGCGGCTGTGATGTTGTCGGCAGTTGTTCGCTCGTTTTTACTTTGGCAAAAAAATCTTCTGCGCTCATGTCAATCTCTTCACGATACGTCTCTGTTCCAAAGACGACGCTTAAAGGAATGATATGTATATTCAACTGTTCACGAATATGTTTCGGGATATATGCTGTACTATCCGTTAAAATCGCCGTTTTCATCATCTTTACCTTCCTTGTCCAAAATTTTTCCTATCTGCATTGTACTACATTATAACTACCATTGCATTGAAAAAGGTTGTCGAATCCACTTCGACAACCTTATTTCACTTCGACCCATCCATTTTTAATCGCAACAACGACCGCTTGCGTTCGGTCATTGACATTTAGTTTTTGCAAAATGTTGCTTACATGGTTTTTTACCGTTTTTTCACTAATACAAAGCGCATCGGCAATACCCTTATTGCTTTTTCCGTCCGCCAACAGTTGTAATACTTCACATTCCCTACGCGTCAATAAATGGTACGGACGACATACACCTTGATTTTGCTTTTCTTTTTCTACTCCTTCTCCTGCGACGAGACGGCGATATTCTTTCACAAGATTGTGTGTCACTTTCGGATGCAAATATGAACCGCCTTCTGCCACAACACGAACCGCTTCAATTAAAGCGTCGGCATCCATCTCTTTTAATAAATATCCCATCGCACCCGTTTGTAACGCATGCATCACATAGCTTTCATCGTCATGAATCGACAAAATAAGGACTTTCGTATCCGGATACGCTTCAATGAGCTGACGAGTCGCCTCTACACCGTTTACATGAGGCATGTTAATGTCCATAATGACAACATCAGGTTTATATCGCTCAACAAGCGCTAACGCTTCGTCACCGTCGCTTCCTTCCGCAACAACTTCGAAATCTTGCTCAAAATCTAAAATACGTTTAATTCCTTCACGAAACAATTTATGGTCATCAATTAAAACAATGCGCGTCTTCACTGCTGTCGTTCCCCTTTCCCTTCTGTCTTCTGGAGCGGAATGTGCATGGTGACAATCGTTCCGCGTCCAAGTTGCGAGTAAATATGTAATTTTCCTTCCAACCATTCAATGCGCTCGCGCATGCCCATTAACCCGAACGCTTTATCTTTTTTTTCATTCGGATTGAATCCTTTTCCATCGTCCTTAACGACGATCAATAAACTATTTTGCTTCAGCTCCATTTTCACTTGAATCGTTGTCGCTTCAGCGTGCTTTAAGGCATTTTGCACCGCTTCTTGCACGAGGCGAAACACAGCAACTTCAAAACGGTTGGATAGCCGCTTTACCTCTCCCGTATATGTAAACGTAATCGTTGTTTTATGGTACTCTTCAATCGTTTGTAAATATTTTTTTAACGTCGGGATTAAACCGAGATCATCTAGCGCCATCGGGCGTAAGTCGTAAATAATTCGCCGTACTTCATATAGAGCAGAACGTACCATTTTTTTTAAATCGCGCATCTCGCCAATCGCTTCTTCCGCCCCGCGCTCGCGATAAATGCGCTCGATCAGGTCGGAACGCATAATGACGTTCGCAAGCATTTGCGCCGGTCCATCATGAATTTCTCGCGACAGCCGTTTTCGCTCCTCTTCTTGCGCCTCAATAATGCGCAGACCAAACTCTTGCTTTTCATTTGCACCGTTAATAAAGTCGCTTAATTCTTGAAAATCCCCGTTCAAATAGTTCAGCACAACGGTCACTTGCCCAATTAAATGATCGGCCCGTTCAATCGTCTCTTTCACAGCTGTCAAGCGCCGCTCTAACTCATCGCGACGTTGACGCAGCTGCTTTTCCTTCTCTTGCACCATCGCTAATTCCATTTGTAGCGAATGCGCTTTCTCGTACGCTTGTCGAATTTCTGCTTCGGAATAATGAGAAAAGTTTTTGCTCACATCAGATAACCGTTGTCGAGCTAACCGCGTTTTCATCTCTAAACGATCCGTTTGATGAATGACGCGCTTTACTTCTTCTTTTACTTGCTGAAGCTCTTCGATTAAACGGTCATGTTCTTTTCGTGATTGCTCACTAATATGAAAAATTTCAGCTTTGCTTTGATCGACTGTTTCAATCATTTTTTTTACAATACGGTCAAGCTGCCGCGCATCTAGTTTTTTATTGGACATATACACCACCTAAAGAAAATATGACCAAAAGTCAATTGGAATGACTTTTCTGACTTTTAGCTGACGTTTATTCGTACTTCCATCAGTTTTAGGCGAGGAGACCCCGACTTCTAAGCGAGAGCGAAAGTCGGGGAGGAATCGCCCTTCCTCCTTTCAATTAGTAATGTACTAGCATACTCAACTCTTTTTAGTTTTTTCCAGCTTGCTGAAGCATGCACTTTTGTGCCATCTAACAGCCGAAGGTCAAAATAACCGCTGCTTCTTCTGCCAAATATAAAACATTCTTTCCCTTCGTACACCACCTTGTCAAACAGTTGAAACCCTTTGACAAATCGTGGAGCTTTGTTTGATTTTCGTTTTCCACCTTTCAAGATGGTTGCCTTATGCAATTGACGGTTGTTTTTGCGAACGAATTT
>NZ_FOJQ01000014.1 GCF_900111795.1 Anoxybacillus pushchinoensis
AGGTTCTTTGAGATTCAGTACAAATATGAAATGCCTGAAGATCAAAGAGAATTAAATGACCAAAAAGCACTGGCGATTGATTTAGGATTAAATAATCTTGCCACTTGTGTCACATCAGACGGCAAATCGTTCATCATTGACGGGCGGAGATTAAAAAGTATTAATCAATGGTTTAACAAAGAAAATGCCAGACTTCAAAGCATTAAAGATAAGCAAAAAATCAAAGGTACAACTCGTAAACAAGCTTTGCTTGCTATGAATCGCAATAATAAAGTGAATGATTATACCAACAAGACTTGCCGTTACATCATAAACTACTGCATTGAAAATCAAATTGGCAAACTTGTCATTGGCTATGCTGAAACATTGCAGCGCAATATCAATCTAGGAAAAAAGACAAATCAAAACTTTGTCAATATTCCTCTCGGTAACATAAAAGAAAAACTAGAATATCTTTGTGAATTTTACGGCATTGAATTCTTGAAACAGGAAGAATCATATACGTCTCAAGCCAGCTTTTTTGACGGCGATGAGATTCCTGAATATAATGCCGACAATCCAAAAGAATATAGGTTCAGCGGCAAACGTATTAAGCGAGGTTTGTATCGAACAAAGTCCGGCAAACTAATCAATGCTGATGTAAATGGCGCATTAAACATCTTAAAGAAAAGTAAAGCTGTAGACCTGAGTGTCTTATGCTCTAGCGGCGAAGTGGACACGCCTCAAAGAATAAGGATTGTTTAAAGCAGTCAAACTTCTTTGGAAGCCCCCACTTCAAATTTTCGCTAGAAAATTAAGTGGGGGTAGTTCACGGGTTAAGAAAATGGGATCATGACATGGCCATTGTAGCGCAATGTCAATATATTGCATCGTGCGAAAAAATTCAGTGAGATACATTTACTCTAAAATCAACTTACTGAAGGATGAGAAGAACATGAGGATTGTACCAAAGCACATAGTGGCTGTCTCTGGTTATATTGTAAATGACCATGGGGAAGTATTGCTTGTCAAAACACATTACCGTTCCGATACATGGGAACTTCCTGGTGGACAAGTCGAAGAAGGAGAGTCTTTGCATCATGCACTAGTAAGGGAAGTACATGAAGAAACAGGATTGAAAATAGTACCACTAGGAGTAACAGGAGTATATTACAATGCTACGGACCATATATTAGTTGTTGTATTTCGTGCGAAGTATGAAGAAGGTGATTTGAACATTCAGACCCAGGAAATAAAGGAAGCAAATTTTTTTCTGCTAACTAGTAAAAACATTTCAAAATATATAACGAGACCGCATATCGCTTCACGAGTACAGGATGCGATGAAATGTAATTGTTTAGTACCGTATGAAGCATGGGAAGTGTCACCGTGTCGAACGCTAGGAAGGGTGGGCGTATAACCGAACCTGTTTATCACGCCTATTTTCAAGATCATGATCCGAAATCACTTGAACGGTTAGGTGAAACAGAACAGTTAGAGTTGTTTTGAGTATAGGGAAAAAAGAGTCATTGTCTTTGATTTTCAATAATGTGGAGGAAAATGTATGTATCCGAATTATCGAATTTCTGTTGAAGTGATTGTATGGCACGATGGGAAAGTTCTTTTAACAAAACGAGCAGAACATTGTAAGGTAGCTCCGAATGTATGGAACGTTCCGGCTGGAAAAATTAAGTACGAGGAAATTCCTGTCCAAGGTTTGTTCCGAGAAGCAAAGGAAGAAATTAATTTGGATGTACAATTGCTAGAGGAGTTATTTGTTCGCAATTTAAAAAGCAAAAGTGGTGACGAAGATATATATCGGGTTGTTTTCACGTATCTTGTCAAACCAAAAAATGATGATATTTCTTCACTTACACTAAACGACGAACATTCTGAATTTGCTTGGATAACGAAAGAAGATCTCAACGATTCTAAGTATGAAACGCTTCATGACGACATACGACACATTTTGTTGACAAAAGTGTTTGTGTAAGACGATGTGAAACCATCTCTGCAATTTATGGAGGTGGTATTTTTTATTGAGCGAAACTTTTGCTTTTCTTTGTTTCTTCCTTTTTAATGAAGTTACGAGGTATTTTTTGTAGAGGATAGGAGAGAAAGAAATGAAAATTCAATCGATTGAACCAACGCCAAGTCCAAATACAATGAAAGTGTTGCTTGATGAAGAGCTTCCATTTGGCACAAGTTATAACTATAAACCTGCGCAAGCTGCGCATGCGCCTGCCATTATCCAGCAATTGCTGCAAATTGAAGGCGTGAAAGGCATTTATCATGTCGCTGATTTTTTAGCGATCGAACGGCATGCGAAATATGACTGGAAACCGATTTTAACGAAGGTGCGTGAAGTATTTGGCGAGCAGGTGGAGGAACTCCAAGATAATGAGCCCGTACGCAACGATCATTTTGGCGAAGTGAAAGTGTATGTGCAAATGTTGTATGGCTTGCCGATGCAAGTGAAGTTAACGGACGGTCACGAAGAGAGACGTGTTGGCTTGCCAAAGCCGTTTGTCGATGCGGTGCTAGAAGCGCAAAAACATGCGGGGAATATCGTCATAGAGCGAAAATGGGTCGAAAAGGGCGTGCGGTACGGAACGTTTGAAGAAATCGGCGCTGATATTGTTGAGGAATTGTCTGCCGCTTATCCACCCGAACGGCTTGAACGGCTCGTGCACATGTTTAAACAAGGCGAACAGGCAAAAACACAAAAACGAACAAGCATTCAAGTAACAGAACAAATGCTAGAGAACCCAGACTGGACGAAACGATATGCGGCGTTGGAACAAATGATAGAGCCGAAGGAAACCGATTTGCCTGTATTGGCAAAGGCGTTAAAAGACGAAAAAGTCGCCATTCGTCGCTTAGCGACTGCGTATTTAGGAATGATTGGTGGCAAAAGCGTGCTTCCGTATTTATATGAGGCACTAAAAGACCCAGCCGTTTCTGTGCGCCGTACCGCTGGTGACTGTTTGTCTGACATTGGTGACGTGGAAGCCATTCCTGTCATGGTTGAAGCGCTAAACGACGCAAGCAAGCTCGTTCGCTGGCGTGCCGCGATGTTTTTATACGAAAATGGTGATGAATCCGTCTTGCCTGCATTAAAAGCGGCCGAAAACGACCCGGAATTTGAGGTAAGCATGCAAGTAAAAATGGCGATTGAACGCATCGAAGGCGGCGAAGAAGCGAAAGGATCCGTTTGGAAACAAATGACGGAGAGTAGAAAAAGATAAATATCGTTATTTTAGTGGAGAGGAAAATTTTAATGCGAATACGCAAATGCGCTAGGGCAGTAATCACCAATGAATATCATGAAATTCTTCTTCAAAAATTTGAATTTACGGATGTCATAGGAAATGTCGTGTTATGGGTAACTCCCGGAGGTGGCATCAAGGGAAAGGAAACCCCAATCGAAGCTTTGAAAAGAGAACTACGTGAAGAGCTTGGAATTGTTGTTGATATTCGTGACGAACCACTATTTGAAATCGATGTATTCATTGAAGGAAAAAGCGATTCTTTTATAAGCCGGGAGATTTATTATAAGATAACGATTCAATCCGACACGATGTCATCGATTGAAAATATGACTGAAAAAGAGAAAGATACGTTTATTGATTTAAAGTGGTGGAGTAAGGAAGAGTTGAAGAAAATAAAAAACTTTGCGCCACATGAAATATTGAACTATTTTTAGAAGGTAAATACATTTAGATGTGATGCTTGTCACACTTTAAGCAGATGATTTGAAGTGAGAAAGATATGTTCGTTACAATAAGGAAGAAAATTTCCTCCGATCTGGAGGACAAAACTGAGGTGTCACAATGAAAATTGAAGTATGGTCCGATTTTGTTTGTCCGTTTTGTTATATCGGCAAGCGGCGGTTAGAAGAGGCGCTTGCGTCTTTTCCGCATCGGGAGAATGTCAAGGTCGTCTTCCGTAGTTTTGAACTTGATCCGCATGCAAAAAAAGAAACACCATTTAGCATTCACGAAATGATTGCGCAAAAATACGGCATTTCCGTAGAAGAAGCGAAGCGGGCAAACGCCGATATTGGCAAGCAAGCGGAGGCGCTTGGTCTTACGTTCCGTTTTGAGACGATGAAACCGACCAATACGTTTGATGCCCACCGTCTCGCGCAATATGCGAAAGAAAAAGGGAAGCTTGATGAAGTAGTGGAGCGGCTGTTTTACGCCTATTTTACCGAATCGAAGCGAATTAGCGACCGCAACGTGCTACTGGAGCTTGCTGAAGCAGCAGGGCTTGACCGGAAGGAGACGGAAGCGGTGCTTGATAGCGAACGTTATGCCGAACACGTGCGAAACGAAGAAGCGATAGCGGCTCAACTCGGCGTCCGGGGCGTTCCGTTTTTCGTCTTGAATCAAAAATACGCCATTTCCGGTGCCCAGCCTGTCGAAGTATTCAGGCAGGCGCTAGAGAAAGTATGGGCAGAAGAACAGCAGTCCTCATCGCTACAATTGCTTGCGGAAAAAGGAAAAACGTGCACGGACGAAAATTGCGCTATCGACTAAATTTAAGCAAACGAAAAGCCGGCTAGGGAACCCCGAACCCTGACCGGCTTTATCTTATTCCACATCATCCATATGCAAGATGGAATTAAGCGAAATTGCTAAATCTGGATACAAAAAAGACGTTAACACATCTTTCGGGCCGAATACTGCGCGTTTTTGAAACCGCCCGTCTTCTAAGCCGATGACTTCAATCGTCCGATTGCTTGGGTCGACCATCCAATACTCTTTCACGCCGTTTGTTTCATATAAATAATATTTTTGGTTTCGATCTTTAATTCCTGTGCTAGCGGATAACACTTCGATCACGAGATCAGGTGCGCCTTGTACTCGGTTTTTCTTCAGTTGATTTACGTTGCAAATGACGAATAAGTCTGGCTGTACAACGGTTTGCGCTTCTTCTTCATTGTTATCTGTATCGAATTGCACGTCAAATGGGGACAAGATGAGGCGGCATCCACGTGCTTTGAAGTAAGGAGCTAAGGCGAGATGCAGTTCGCCGACGACATATTGATGAATATACGAAGGCGATGCAAGCAAATAAGGAACACCGTCAATTAGCTCCCAATTTCCTTCCCATTGCTGAATATCTTTATATGAATACATACGACCGTGTTGTGCTTTTTCCATCTCTCCCACATCCTTTTTTCTACATTATATCATAATGAGAAAGTACTTTTGACATACGACGAAACCGACACTTCATTTGTTTTGTCTGGACAAATTTCGACAAAATTTTGTCTTCATATTTGCTATAGTAGAATTAATATTGATCGTAAAGGGAGATGGACATGATTCGTAAGTTGAATAGCGCAGATCATCATGTTGTGTTTTCTTTTTTAAGGCAGGAGCCTTCATTGAATCTTTTTATTATCGGTGATATTGAAGCGTTTGGATATGAGCAAGAGTTTCAAGAGTTGTGGGGCGACTTTGATGAGAATGGCAAGTTGCGAGCTGTATTGTTGCGATTTTATGATTCGTATATTCCATATGCTTCGGGGGAGTTTGATATAGAAGGATTTGCGAAAATTATGAGACATGCTGCTCAGCCTGTTCGACTCTCAGGCAAAACCGAGCTTGTCGCAAAATTTGAACCTCTCTTATCACTTGGAAAAAAGCGTGTCACGTATTTTTGTGAATGTAACGAAATCACATTTCCAGGAGCGGAAAACCGATATGAAATAAAACAAGCAACGATTGATGATGTCGATCGAATACTTGAATTGCGCAATCGTATTGCCGAATTTTCGGTGTCCCCTTCATCGCGAGATATGCTTGTCAAATCGTTAGAAACAAATACAGGGCGCGTGTACTATATCGAGGAAGCTGGTCGCATGGTGTCGTCTGTTGCGACAACTGCAGAAAATACGCTATCTGCGATGGTTGTCGGCGTTTGCACAGATCCGAATTATCGGCAAAAAGGGTATGCAAGCGAAATTATGAAACGAGTTATCGAAGATTACGTTCGCGCTGGAAAAACGTTATGTTTATTTTATGACAATCCGAATGCGGGACGCATTTATAAAAGACTTGGTTTTTATGATATCGGGATGTGGACGATGTATGGATAATTTCTAGCTATGATATGAAAAGCGTGAAGTTGCCGAGCTTCACGTTTTTCTTTTGTTGCATAGGTGAGCTATAATGGAGAGGTTAGATGAACGGAAGGGGAAGGATTGGTCGGTCATGCACATCATATTATTTGATGGCATTTGTCATTTTTGTAGTGCAACGGTTCGTTTTATTATTGAAAGAGACGAAAAAGCTTATTTTTATTTTGCTTCGTTGCAAAGTGAAGCAGGGCAAGCGTTGTTGAAAAAATATCATATTCCCCAACAACTCGATAGTTTTATATTAATCGATGAATGTACATACTATGTTAAATCTACTGCAGCGTTACGCGTATGCAAACATTTGCGAGGGTTTTGGAAGTACTTATATTGGCTTATTCTTATCCCTTCTCCTATTCGCGATCGAGTATATGATTGGATCGCGAAAAATAGGTATCGTTGGTTCGGAAAGAAGGATTGCTGCTTTGTTCCGACAGAGGATATAAAGAAGCGCTTTTTATAAGGAGATGTTGTCAGCAAAGGAGGAAAAATGATTCAAGGAGAAAGTTTGTTGCTTGTAGCAAGTTTGGTTATGACATATTTATTTTTTTATTATGGTGTGTTCGTTTTAAAAGCGGAACGACGCATGATGGATGTTATTTTTAACAGTTTCATATATGGCTTAGTCATATGGAAATTGAGTTACGGTATTGTACATCCAAACATGGTGCTGGAAAATCCGTTAACGCTTCTTTATTTTAACGGTGGCGTTGTTGGACTTGTTTTAGCGGCTGTGTTTATTGTTTTTTATACATATTGGCATTTGAAAAAAGAGCATATTTCGTTCGACACTTATATACGTGTAGCTACCCCGATATATTTTGGATATTGGATTGTATTTCTCTTATGGAAGGGAAGTGGATTTCCAGAAGATCGCTTTATTTGGCTACAAGCTGTCGTCGCTGTTGTTTTCTTTATCGTTTCTTCACGTATGAAAACGACGAGAAAGTTATGGCAATTGTTTATTTCGTTCCATATTCTCGTCTTCATCTTCTCATCAATATCGGATATGACAAAAGAAGCAACTTCACAGCAAGCGATTTCGAACATTGGAATTGATGTAGGAGAAATTGCCCCTGATTTCGAGTTAATGACATTAAAGGGTAAGAAAATGAAGCTGTCTCAATTTCGCGGGAAGAAAGTGATTTTAAACTTTTGGGCATCATGGTGTCCTCCATGCCGTGCGGAAATGCCAGAGATGCAACGATTTTATGAACAGTATGGACAACATGTCGCGATTGTAGCGGTCAATTTGACGAATAAAGAAAAAAATCATCAGGCTGTCGAGACGTTTATTAACGAAAAAGGAGTATCATTCGATATTATGCTTGATGAGCAAGGGACGGTTAGTAAAAAATATGAAGTGATCACCATTCCGACTTCGTATATCATTGATGAACAAGGAGTCATTCGTAGCAAACATGTCGGTCCACTTTCATATGATATGATGAAACGAACCGTTTTGTCGGAATGAGGTCGCATGTTGAGCGAACAGCTATTATATCTGTTCGCTCATTTGTTTTTGCGATTTTCTATTTGCCATTTGGGCATATAGTTCAGGAAAGCTGCAATGGGATGCAATTGACTCAATTAATATTTGTTTTGTGTCTCTCTTTTGTAATTTCATATTCATTTGTAATCCGATCTGAAGTAGTTGTTCTTTTTTGAAAGACATTAAAAACGTTGTTGCCTCTTCTTTGTTCATGTTTTTCATTTGTTTTATGACGTTTGCATAGTCCGTTACGTTTGTGGTTTGCTTTTTTCGTGTTTGATTTTGCAACTTTGCAGAAAGATCATCGAGCATTTCTTCGACTGTACAATGCTCATAATGTTTTAAAAGAACGAGTATTTTTTCTAACATATGCGTTAATGTGTTTACGTTCATACAACAATTCCCCCACCAATTCGGTTTAAAAATTCGAGCGTCATTTTCTTCACACATTCACTTTGTTTCCCTTGATGGTTTTCAACAGCAAACACAGGATAACTGAGCATGGATGCGCGCGTGATGGCGTCACCATATGGTAAATAGCTGTTAAATATCATGTCAGACGAAAGCGTACGTTTTAATGTAGTGATCATATTTTCCTGTGTTTGTTTTGGTTGATTTCCGTATTCGCGAATGAAATTGAGGACGATTCCGATCAGTTTTGTATGGCTATATTCTTTTGAACTCGACTGAAATCTTTCGTTTAACTCATCCACTTTATTTTTAATGGCTGAGATACCGTATGAAGAAAGACGATCAGGAATCGCGGGAATTAAATAGTAATCGCTTGCGTACAGGGCGTTTTGCGTAATGTAATTTAAATTCGGTGGACAATCGATAAAAATAAAATCATATTCATGTTTTATCGTGTTTAAAATATGGTGTAGCATTTGAAATTTATAAATGTCCGAACCAAATAAATGTTCTTTGAAATATGGCCTTGAGTAAACGGCAATATCCATGTCTGTATGGATAAGTTCAGCGTGTGCTGGAAGCAAATCAATATGTTCATACACTTTCTCATTTTTACTTCGCACGCACGCTTTTAAAATAAAGTCGTCCACATCTACTTGTGGATGCTCATTTTTCAAGTAATGTTCGATTAAATCTTTCAATGTGCCGATCGGAGGTGTTTTATGATAGGCTAATTGTTCAAACCGTTCGGGTGTTAAACATGAAATAGAGAGGTTACATTGTGCGTCTGCATCTACTAACAACACTTTTGGTTGAGCATGTTCAAAACCAAACAGTTCTAATTCGTCGGATGATAAATGTTGTAGTCCTGTCGCTAAATGATGAGTGACGGTCGTCTTTCCCACCCCGCCTTTCCAGTTGATAATACTAACGACTTTCGCCTGTTGCTCCATGATGATCGCCTCCTGTTGCATATGGACGATTCATGTGTATGAGAAAAAGTGCAAAGTTATGACGAATTATTTGCGTAATATTAGGATGATGGACATATTGTTTTGTGTCATAATGTTGATAGCAGAAGATGAGAGATGTAGCGAGGAGGAACACTTATGGAAGTTTTTGAACAATATTTAGCAAAGATTGATCATGTCGACCATCGCAACCGAGTAGAGGAAATTTTACGGTGGGTTTGTGATACGTTCCCACAGTTACAACCGCAAATCAAATGGAATACACCTATGTTTACCGATCACGGGACATTTATCATCGGCTTTTCTACAGCCAAACACCATGTGAGTGTGTCACCTGAAGAAGCACGCATGGCTCATTTTGCTGATGGGATTGCCCAAGCCCAGTAACAGGTGAAATGTTTTCAAAATATTCCCCATCTATTGGCGGGACCCATTCCCCACCGATGAAATTTTCATATCTCTTTTTGAATGTAATGAGTGAACCAGGTTGTCCCGGCTGGGCGTAAATCATGTAAATTCCTCCTTTTGTATCCGTTTTCAAATAAAAATAAGTGACCAAGTCTGATATAAAAATATGTGTCGATTTGGTGAAATATGATATGTTTGTTGGGGAAACGTTAGAGAAGTCTCATCTGATGTTATTTTATTGGGAATAAATATATTTGGAATGATGGAGGTAGAGAAAGGGAGGAACACTTTGTTCACCTCCCAAAACGGATCCAATATTCGTCTTCTTGTGATGCAACAGTACAAACAAACGAGCAACTTTTATTGCTCTTGTTCAGTTTCCGGGATAAAATGGTTATCGTTTCGTGATGCCACAAGATGAAGCAGGAGTCGAGTTTGTTGTTGATGCGAGGAACCATCGTTATCCTTTTAACCGAATTGTTGGATATCATCAAATAGTACACGTTTAAGTGTTAGTATTGATGTTTTTTGTATTGGGTAGAGCCAGCCCCTATCTTTTCAGTGTACTGGGTTCCTCAGAAGCAGAAAATCACGAATGTCTTTGGGGATATTGTCTAGGCAACATATAGGGATCTTTCAGTAGAAATAATTGAAAAAGGCATTGAAGAGGAAAGCAAGAGCAGGGGGAATGTCCTGCTCTTGTCTTTATTAGAATGACGTATCTTCGGTAATTGAAAATATTTTATAAATCTCTGATCTTCTTCCTTTTTCGATTAATATATAAACAACATCATTTTCGTGTAATCTCACGTTTCCTTTCGGGGTAATAATTTTATCATTACGAATAATAGCCGTAATTAAGCAATCCTTTGGCAATGGAAGTTGACTAATCGTCATATTTAGTAAATGTGACTGCTTATTACTGATATGGACTTCAACAATTTCCTTATTTGCTTTCGTCGTTGACATCAGTTCGATGGAGTGAGCCACTTCCCTCTTTTCTCCGAGTAGCAGTCCTAAATGCTTGGCTAAAAAAGAAGTTGTTGATCCTTGAATAAGGGCGGAAATGAGCACAATAAAGAAAACAATATTAAAAATGAGCTGACTATTTTCAATGTTCGAGGTAAGTGGGTAAGTTGCCAAGACGATCGGAACAGCACCTTTTAGCCCAGCCCAAGAAAGGAATAGCTTTTCCTTAATAGAGAAATTCATGTTTATTGTACTTATCATGACGCTGATCGGCCTTGCCACAACAATAAGTAGGATAGCTAGGGCGACACCTTCCCATGCTACTTTTACTAGTTCATTTGGAAAAACGAGTAGTCCGAGTAAAATGAACATAAATATTTGCATCATCCATGCTAGCCCTTCGTTAAAACGAAAAATAGAATGGCGATAAACGATTTGTGCATTGCCGACAAAAACGCCCATAATATATACCGAAAGAAACCCACTACCTTTTAGCAGGGCTGCTATACTATAAGAGAGTATCGCAAATGATAAAGATAGAGTGGGGTATAATCCCGAGGAATCAAGATTTATTTTATTCAAACACCACACAGTTAATTTTCCTAATCCAAGCCCAACAAGAATACCGATAACGATCTGCCAAATAAAGCTGAGAAAGGTGTGGGAAATAGTTAGTTCTGGCTGTTGGATAAATGTAATCAAGGAGAGGGTTAAAATAACGGCCATCGGATCGTTCATCCCCGACTCAGCTTCTAGTGTTGCTGAGAGACGGCGTTTTACATTGACGCTTCCTAGCGTAGCAAATATTGCTGCAGCGTCAGTCGAAGAAACGATAGCGCCTAATAGAAATCCCTCGGCCCATGAGACGTGTAAAATGTATTTGGCAAATATGCCTACGCAAATGGCAGTAATTAGCACTCCAAACGTTGCAAGGGAGGAAGCGGGAACTAAAACTTTTTTTAATGTATTCCACTTTGTGTTCATCCCACCTTCAAACAAAATAATGATTAACGCAAAAATGCCAACAATCTGGGTGAGAAAAGCGTTATCATAATATATAAATTTGGATAAAATCATTCCGACGAGTATGTAAAATACAAGTGATGGCACGCCTAGCCAAGAAGAAAACTTCGTTGTTAATACACCGATGATTAGAAGTAATCCTAACAAAAAAATGATGAAATCTGTGAGCAAGCAAGTCACCTCTTTCCATACTTTCTACTTAAAGTTACGACTTAAATTTAAGCTATAGTAAGTGGAATGTCAATGAATATGACTTAAATAACATTTTTTGTAAAAAAGTACAAGCTGAGCGCTATCTCTCAGCTTGCATGATGTTTGTATATTCAACAAATTGTTTTGCCTTTTCTTTCATTCCTTCGCTTTGTAGTGTTTTTTGTAATTCATGAGAAATATTCATTGAACAAAATTTCGGACCGCACATCGAACAAAAATGAGCAAGCTTTGCTCCTTCGGCCGGTAGCGTTTCATCGTGATATTCACGTGCGCGCTCAGGATCTAGTGACAAGTTGAATTGATCTTGCCAACGGAACTCAAATCTCGCCTTTGATAATGCATCATCACGCGTTTGTGCGCCAGGGTGTCCTTTTGCTAAGTCAGCAGCGTGGGCAGCAATTTTGTAGGCGATGACTCCTTGGCGGACGTCTTCTTTATTCGGTAGGCCAAGATGTTCTTTTGGTGTCACATAGCAAAGCATGGCCGTACCGTGCCAGCCGATAAGCGCTGCACCGATAGCTGAGGTGATATGGTCGTAACCTGGTGCAATGTCGGTAGTGATAGGGCCTAGCGTATAAAAAGGTGCCCCATGACAAATTTCAATTTGTTTATCAACATTTTCTTTAATTTTATGCATTGGAATATGCCCTGGACCTTCGATCATCACTTGGACATCATGTTCCCAAGCGATTTTTGTCAACTCTCCAAGTGTTTGTAACTCGGCGAATTGCGCCTCATCGTTTGCGTCTGCAATTGAGCCTGGACGTAATCCATCCCCAAGTGAAATAGCAATATCGTAAGTTTTTAAAATTTCGCAAATTTCTTCGAAGTGGGTGTATAAAAAGTTTTCTTCATGGTGTGCTAAACACCATTGTGCCATAATTGAACCACCCCGAGAGACAATACCAGTTGTTCGGTTGACTGTTAGTGGGATATAGCGAAGTAAGACACCCGCATGAATAGTAAAATAGTCTACGCCTTGCTCGGCTTGTTCAATTAATGTTTCTCGATAAATGTCCCATGATAAGTTTTCGACAATGCCGTTCACTTTCTCTAACGCCTGGTAAATAGGTACAGTTCCAATCGGCACAGGGGAGTTTCGAATAATATATTCTCTTGTCTCGTGTATATGTTTTCCTGTCGATAAGTCCATGACTGTATCGGCACCCCAACGAACAGCCCAAAGCATTTTTTCAACTTCTTCTTCTAAGGAAGATGTGACAGCTGAATTTCCGATATTTGCGTTAATTTTCACATGGAATTTACTTCCTATAATCATTGGTTCACTTTCAGGGTGGTTAATATTAGCTGGGATAATTGCTCTTCCTGCTGCCACTTCCTGTCGAACAAACTCTGGATCCATCTGTTCGCGAATAGCAACAAACTCCATTTCAGGTGTAATGATTCCACGTTTTGCATAGTGCATTTGGGTCACAACTTTCCCTTTTTTCGCACGAAAACGTCTAGGTGAAAAAGGAATGTTTGTTCTCACTAATGAAGGGTTATATTCTTCTACATCGCCACGCTCCGTTATCCATTTTTCTCTTAGTTTTGGCAATCCTTTATCAATATTCGGCGTGAAAAGTGGGTCGGTGTATGGTCCACTCGTGTCATAGACTCGAATAGGATCATTTTCTAGCATCGTTGTACCTGTTTTGGTTGGAGAAAGTTGAATTTCTCGCATTGGCACACGAACATCTTCACGCGTTCCGAGCACATACACTTTTTTACTCGAGGGAAATGGCATTGATGAAAATAAGTCTTTCATTTTTAATCGCTCCTTTTCATTTTTTAGTTGGAGCAACGCCAATACGTAAAAAGATCAGGCTCCATAACGAGAACCTGATCTTGTCCGCAAATAGCACAAGTAAAGAACACTCGTGCCATCTACTTCCCTACGCTGGCATCACCCAGATCAGGTTCAAAGGGTCAAAGAACTTTTACGCGTTCCTCTCTCAGTCCAAGCTATTGGACTCCCCTAGTAGATGAGAAATTATGAACTTTAAAAATAGTCTAACATATGATAAAAATGTTGTAAAGTTATAAATGAAAAACTTGTTAAAATGGGGGCATAGTGGACGTACGAACCGATGATTTCGGGATGGAGTTCGTATGTTAGAAGTGCAGTGATAGAAGCATGAAAAAGGGGAGTGTAAGAAAACGGGGAATGTTCTATCGAAACGTGCTGTGTCTATATGGCGCATATATGGAGCTATTCGTTTCATTATTTTTTCCTTTTGTACGTAATTGTTAGTTTTTTCGTTTCAACATGGGTCGTTTTGATGTTTGTCTGTTTGTCGATTGTAGATGGCATGTTATTCGTTTTCTTCGTTCCACGCTGGAAATGGGAACGTTGGCGGTATATGATTACGCGATCAGGAAATCGAGCTTGAGCATGGGGTGTGGATTCGTAAGCGTACGCTTATTCCGCTTCGCTGCGTGCAACATGTTGATGTAAAGCAAGGTCCATTAGCAAGAAAGTATAAACTTGCTTCGCTTTATATTTATACAGCAGCAATGGCACATGAAATTCCGTTCCTTGATGAACAAGAAGCAGAGAAGTTGCGTTACACATTTCTTCTTTAGTAAAGGAAGATGAACATGATGAATGAAGCGAGAAACGGTTACATCCGATTGCGATTGTTATTTACATAACCAAGCGGTTAAAGCATCGTATTCAATCGTTAACAATCTCTCAATCTCGTATGCAACAACGACTCGGATTATGTACCGTACACGCAACGGTCATGCCAGGTATATGCAAAAAAGTCGTTGATGTGGACGAACATGAGGCACAAGCAATATACGAATCGTTTTTGGGAAATAAGGTATGAAAAAGAAATATTTCAAGTGTCCCAAAAGAGCACGCTTTTGGGACACAGTTATTTTTAAAGTAATTCGTCAATTTCCTGCAGCATTTCCCCAATTTTACGGTCATGTATGAGTAAATCTGCCCAATCATCTAATGGAGTCGGTTCCATATTTACGATCACGAGTTTTGCACCTCCTCGTTTAGCGGCGACAGGAAGTTCGTTAGCTGGCGATACTTGTAAAGAAGAGCCGAGTACAATCCATAAATCTGCTCGTTCGGCTGCTGTCCATGCTTGTTCAAACGCATCATACGGCAACGATTCGCCAAATAAAACGACGGAAGGACGCAAAAAGCCACCGCATGTGCACGTAAACTGTTCCTCTACATACCGTTTTGCGTCGTATGTTTGCCTGCAACGCGAGCAATGAACCGTTCGCAATGTTCCATGTAATTCAATGACATTTGTACTGCCTGCTTGTTGGTGAAAGCTGTCAACATTTTGTGTGATAATTTGATGAATAAGCCCTCGTGTTTGCCAATTTGCTAAAATTGTATGTCCAATATGTGGTTGGCATTCAAGAAGTGTGCGAATACGATATTGATAAAATGCGATAAACTCGTCTCGATTATGTTGCATAGCATACGTACTTGCCAATTGTTGTGGATTTTTCGTGCGCCAAAGTCCTGATTTTGTCGAACGAAAATCGGGAAGCCCGCTTTCTGTAGACATTCCTGCTCCAGTAAATACGACTGTATACGAAGACTCTTTCAACCATCTTTCTAGCATTATCTCCCTCCCCTATAGATCAACAATTACTTCTATGTTAGCCCTGTTCTTCCTTTATTTTCACATATGTTTATGAGAAAAAAGGACTTTCGATTCATGTGTATAAAAAATAAGAGCAGCATACCAACCTTGTGGGTGCTCTTTTTTTGTATATTTTTAACGTGAAGCGTAGATGATAATAATCATTTGAAGGGAGGGAAACAACATGAACGTAACACGTGCGCAACAAATTGCTCAATCGCCCGATATGAAAAATGTAACGTATAATGGAAAATCGGTATATATCGAACATGTCGATGCGCAAACGGAAACGGCAACAATCCATTTTTTAGACAATCCGGAAAATCAACAGCGTGTTCCAGTGTCACAGCTAGCAGAGCATTAAGACGAAAAGGGTGTAACAGAGCAGGATAGCCGTGCTCGTTACATCTTTTTTCGTTCGAGAAAATCAATAAATAAATGAACGATTTTTTTGCTTTTCATTGTCGGTGCATAAAGATAAGAAAACGTTCGGTAAAAAGGGGGGTGCTTTAAACAGACGATCGATAAGTGACCTTGTTTTAATTCGCGCTCAATTACATGGCGTGAAAGAAAGGCTAACCCGTTTCCGCGCATTAACGTTTCTTTAATTCCTTGATTGCTGCTGATGATCATGAGCGATTTAATTTTTAATCCATTTGAACGAATAAAATGGTTAAAGTATTCACGTGTGCCAGAGCCTAATTCACGCGTAATCCATATTTGATTTTGTAGATCGCTTATACATACTTCTTGTTTGTGAACGAGCGGGTGATCGTTTGAAGCCACGATGACAAGCTCATCTTGCATGAATGGATAAACAGCCAATTCTTTTTCGTTCGTTTGCCCTTCAATTAAGCCAATATCGGTTTCATATGAACGGACAAGCTCGACGATCTCCTTCGTGTTGCCAATCATCACTTCGAAGTGTAGTTCTGGATAATCGTCTTGTAAAGAAAGTAAAAAAGAAGGAAGCACATATTCCCCGATCGTAAAACTAGCCCCGATTTTCAACGTTCCTTTCACACAATCGTGGTATTCTAAAATATCTTGTTTTGTTTGTTCGTACAAGGCAATCATTTTTTTAGCTCGATCGTAAAGTAATTCGCCAGTCGCTGTCACTTGTAGTTTTTTTGGCGAACGAATAAATAGTTTCGTTTGAAATTCTTTTTCTAAATTTTTAATGTGCAAACTGACGCTCGGTTGGGATAGATGGAGAATTTCCGCAGTTTTTGTGAAGTTTTTCACCTCTACTAAAGTCATAAATGTTTTTAATTCGTCGTACACAGCTATCGCCCCTTAATCATTAAAAAAATAAATAGTTCTGATAATTTATATTTATTTTACTAATTTTATTTTTTGCGGTAAAGTCAAATAAAACATACTTGATTTATAGGAATAGTAGAAAAACGAGAGGTGAAAGATGTTGCCGTTTCAAGTGACGAATAGCCCATTTAACGAACAACAAGTTGACTTGCTCAACCGACTTTGGCCGACATTAACGCCAGCGCAAAAGCTTTGGTTAAGCGGATATTTAGCTGCTACCGAATTTGCGAGCACAGCGGTACAGCAAGAAGCCCACGTATCGAAAGAAATAACGATCCTTTACGGCTCACAAACAGGAAATGCACAAAAATTGGCGGAAAAAACTGGAGAAGTACTCAAAAGCCATGGGTTTCATGTTCATGTTTTATCGATGCTTGATTTCAAACCAAACGACTTAAAAAAAATCGACACGTTGCTTGTTGTCGTTAGCACGTATGGTGAGGGGGAACCGCCAGATAATGCTTTATCATTTTACGAATTTCTCCATAGCAAGCGCGCACCAAAACTTAACCATCTGCGCTTCTCGGTATTGGCGCTTGGCGATACGTCGTATGAACATTTTTGTAAAACAGGAAAAGACTTCGATCAACGGCTAAAAGAACTCGGAGGAGAGCGGTTATACGAACGCGTTGATTGTGATGTCGATTATGAGGAAGCAGCGGCGAAGTGGCTTGATGGGGTGCTTAGTGAGTTGAATAAGCAAGGTGGGGGTTCCGTCACCGTCCTTCCCCAGCAGTCGCAAGTGAAACCTGTTTCTAACTACTCGCGCAAGCATCCGTTTCAAGCGGAAGTATTAGAAAATATCAATTTAAATGGACGCGGCTCGAACAAAGAAACACGCCATATTGAATTATCGCTCGAAGGTTCAGGATTGGTATTTGAACCAGGCGATGCGCTTGGTGTTTTCCCGAAAAACGATCCAGAACTTGTAGATCTCATTATTCAAGAAATGAAATGGAATCCAGACACACCGGTTTCTGTTGAAGGAAAAGAAGAACCGTTACGCGAAGTGCTGCTTTCCCGATTAGAAATTACGGTGTTAACCGAGCAATTATTGCAATCGCTTGTTTCGTTTTCACGCCATCCAGATTTTCATGTGCTCCTTTCTTCTGAGCAAGAAGTGAAAAGAAAGGAATATATGAAAGGGCGTGATGTGCTCGATGTTCTTCGCGATTTCGGTCCGTGGGATATGTCGCCAGATCAGTTTGTTTCTTCTTTACGTAAGTTGCAGCCGCGCTTTTATTCGATTGCAAGCAGCTTGCTTGCTTATCCTGATGAAGTGCATATCACCGTCGGTGCAGTGCGTTACGAAGCGCACGGACGTTTACGTAAAGGTGTTTGTTCGACGTTTTGTGCGGAACGTTTACACGTTGGTGATCAACTTCCGGTGTTCGTTCATCAAAATCCGAATTTTAAGCTCCCAAAAGACACAAATACGCCAATCATCATGGTGGGACCAGGTACGGGTGTTGCGCCGTTTCGCAGTTTCTTGCAAGAGCGCGAGGCAATAGGGGCGAAAGGGAAGTCGTGGCTATTTTTTGGCGATCAACATTTTGTGACGGATTTTCTCTATCAAACAGAGTGGCAAGCGTGGTTGAAAAATGGTGTGTTGACAAAAATGGATGTTGCGTTTTCACGTGATACAGATCAAAAAGTGTACGTGCAGCATCGCATGCTAGAACGAAGCAAGGAGCTGTTCCGCTGGCTTGAAGATGGAGCTGTCGTTTACGTTTGTGGTGATAAGCAGCATATGGCGCGCGATGTACATCAAACGCTTATTCATGTGATTGAAAAAGAAGGAAACATGACAAGCGAACAAGCAGAAGCGTATATAGCTGAGATGCAAAAACAAAAACGATATCAGCGCGATGTATATTAGGGGGGATATGAATGGAAAAGTTTGTATTAACACCACCAGATGGACCACCGAGCGATGTTGAGCGCATTAAACGGGAGAGCAACTATTTGCGTGGCACGTTAAAAGAAACGATGGAAGATCGCATTACTGCCGGTATTCCAGAAGATGATAACCGGTTAATGAAATTTCATGGCAGTTATTTACAAGATGATCGTGATTTAAGAGCAGAGCGGCAAAAACAGAAGTTAGAGCCTGCATACCAATTTATGATTCGCGTTCGCACGCCGGGTGGAGTAGCAACACCAGAACAGTGGCTTGTGATGGATGAACTAGCAAGAAAATACGCCAACGGGACATTAAAGCTTACAACACGGCAAGCGTTTCAGTTTCATGGCGTATTGAAATGGAATATGAAAAAAACGCTCCAAGCGATTAATGATGCGCTATTGACAACGTTAGCGGCATGTGGTGACGTGAACCGGAATGTTATGTGCAATCCGAATCCGTATCAGTCAGAAGTACATGTGGAAGTGTACGAATGGGCGAAAAGATTAAGTGACCATTTATTACCACAAACAAGGGCATATTACGAAATTTGGCTCGATGAAGAAAAGGTGGCAGGAACGCCGGAAGTCGAGCAAGAACCAATTTACGGGGCGCTTTATTTACCTCGAAAATTTAAAATTGGTATCGCTGTACCACCATCTAATGACGTCGATGTATTTTCGCAAGACCTCGGTTTGATCGCTATCGTTGAACAAGGAAAGCTTGTTGGTTTTAATGTGGCAATCGGTGGTGGAATGGGCATGACCCATGGCGACCGTACGACATATCCGCAATTAGCGAAAGTGATCGGCTTTTGTAAACCAGAACAAGTTATTGATGTCGCCGAAAAAGTTGTCACGATTCAGCGTGACTATGGGAATCGTTCTGTGCGCAAACATGCTCGATTTAAGTACACGATCGATCGCCTCGGCCTAGAAGCAGTGAAGGCTGAGCTAGAGAACCGCCTTGGATGGAAGCTAGAGGAAGCGCGCCCATATCATTTCGAGCATAACGGTGATCGTTACGGTTGGGTAGAAGGTGTAAACGGAACGTGGCATTTCACGTTATTTGTCGAGGGTGGTCGCGTGAAAGATACGGATGATTATTTGTTAATGACAGGATTACGGGAAATTGCGAAAGTGCATGTTGGGGACTTTCGATTAACTGCTAACCAAAATTTAGTCATTGCCAACGTGCCAAGCGAGAAAAAAGAAGAAGTTGACGCGCTCATCAAGCAATACAAATTGACAGATGGCAAACATTATAGTGCGCTTCGCCGCAATTCATTGGCTTGTGTTGCGCTACCGACATGTGGGTTAGCGATGGCGGAAGCGGAACGTTATTTGCCAAAGCTACTTGATCAAATTGAAGAAATTGTTGAAGAAAACGGCCTTCGCGATGAGGAAATAACGATTCGCATGACCGGCTGCCCGAACGGCTGTGCACGTCATGTGCTTGGGGAAATTGCATTTATCGGTAAATCGATCGGCAAATATAATATGTATCTCGGGGCTGCATTTGATGGCAGCCGTCTCGGTAAATTGTATCGAGAAAATATCGGAGAAAAAGAAATTTTATCCGAACTTCGTACGCTCTTTTCTCGGTATGCGAAAGAACGCCTCCCTGGCGAACGTTTTGGCGACTTCGTTATTCGTGCGGGCATTGTGAAAGAAACGACAGATGGAATGAACTTTCATGACTAAACAAATCGGCTTCCTGTTTGGGAGCCGATTTTTAATTTTACTGAAACATAAATTAACAAAATATTTAAACAAATATGATATTCAATTAACAAAAGAGAGTTAAAATGAAAAGCAAGAAAAGTGAATACAGAAAAGGTAGAGAAAAGGAGAAACCATAACAACAGCGTAGGGGTCATTCTGCCGTTGTTTTCGGTTTCTCTTTTGTTTATGTGAGGGGGAAGAAGCATGTTTCTACAAGAAAAATTTATTGCAACTATTAAGCATCCAAAGCATATGGAATATTTCCTGAAAACGAGATGGAAAACAGCATTTTTACAAACAGGAACGATTAGTGTCATAAAACGATATGTTGATTTGTTGAAAGAGAACGATCGTTATGTGTTCATACATGTTGAAAAGATCCCTGGTATTACTTGTGATAAAGAGGGGTTGCAATTTTTAGCAAAATTTATCCGGCCACACGGAATTGTCACGACAAAAAGTTCACTTATTCATTTAGCAAAAAAAGAAAAGTTGTGGGCGATCCAACGATTGTTTTTAGTAGATACGGATGCAATGATGAACGGTTTGCATTCAATTCAGCAAGTGGCTCCGGATGCGTTGGAGGTTATGCCCGGCATTGTACCAGAGATGATTGAGCATTTAGTCAAAAAGACGAATATCCCAATTATTACAGGTGGATTAATTCGAAATAAAAACCAAATATTACAATCTATACAAAAAGGAGCACAAGCTGTATCAAGTGGTAACCCAGAGATATGGAAATTAGTTGAGGAAGAAGGGATATAATGATTGAATTAATAAATGTTCGTAAATCGTATGATGGGAAAACATTTGTCATTGATGACATAAGCATACAAATTCGAGAAGGAGAATTTTTTGTGCTTGTTGGACCTTCAGGTTGCGGTAAAAGTACATTACTTCGAATGATTGCTGGATTAGAAACAATTACAGAAGGACAATTAAAAATAGCTGGGAAGGAAATGAATTTTGCTCATCCAAGTGAGAGACATTTGTCAATGGTGTTTCAAAATTATGCTTTATATCCTCATTTAACAGTTGAAGAGAATATTGCACTAGGTTTGTACGGGAAGAAAATGTTGAAAAAAGAGAAAAGAAAAAAATGTTTGGAAGTATCGGAAATGCTCGGTTTAACAGAGTACATGAAAAAGAAGCCGCGCCATCTTTCAGGGGGACAAAGGCAGCGAGTAGCTTTAGCGCGTGCCATTGTTGCAGAAACTCCGATTTGCTTAATGGATGAACCGTTATCGAATTTAGATGCTAAATTGCGTTCACATATGCGTACATATATTCGTCAATTGCAACGGCAATTAGGTATGACAATGATTTATGTTACACATGATCAAGTAGAAGCTATGACAATGTCTGATCGAATGATGGTGTTGTGTGACGGACGAATTCAGCAGGTGGGAGAGCCTCTGCAAGTGTACAACAGTCCTAGCAATGTGTTTGTTGCATCGTTCATAGGGTCTCCCCCGATGAATATGGCAAAAGTACAGCGACTTTACGACTCTTTTTTACTGCAACACGAATGGATTGTGAAAATTGCTGGCGATGCACATGTTCCAAATGAATGCGTCACAATTGGTGTTCGACCGGAGCACATTAGATTGGCTCATTCGCACGAACCTCATGTTTTGTTAGAAGTCATCCATGTCGAAAGATTAGGTACGGAAACACTTGTCACATTAAGATTGACTGAACATGATCAATGGATTGCACGCTGGCATGGACAATATCAGATCGAAGTAGGACAGCAAGTGCGAATTGCTATTGATGACGAACGTATCATATTCTTTGACGACAAAGGAAGAAGAGTGAAAAGGGAGGGAGATTCTTATGCCGCATACGGTGAAACGAGTTATTGAAGGGGGGATGTATATTCTTCCTTCCTTGCTACTATTCTCGATTTTTGTATTTTATCCAATGATTCGCACACTTTATTTGAGTATGCATATGACAGATTTTCAAGGGAATCCAACGACTTATGTCGGATTTGAGCACTTCGTTTACTTATTTGAAGATCGCAATTTTAAAGAAAGTATGAAAGCGACATTTTTGTTTGTGATATATACCGTACCACCAACTGTCATCATTTCTTTATGTTTGGCTCTTTTGGCGAATGAGAAATTACGAGGAATACAATTATTTCGTACATTTTTTTCATCAACGTTAGGGATGAGTGTGGCAGCTTCTTCTGTTATTTGGATGTTTATGTATAACCCTGCTGTCGGAGTAATCAACAAGATTTTAATCGCGCTCGGTGGAGAAGAACGGCAATGGCTACTCAATCCAGATACAGCTTTAGCGGCGGTTGCCGCAGCTACAGTTTGGATGAATATTGGATTTGCTTTTTTAATCTTGTTGGGTGGGTTACAAAATATTGATTCCACATTGTATGAAAGTGCAGAAATTATAGGGATGAGTCGTTTGTATCAACTATGGCGAATTACTTTGCCGCTGTTGTCCCCCACTTTGTTTTTCGTTATAACTGTTTCGCTCATTCACGCTTTTCAAACGTTCGGACAAATTGACATATTGACGAAAGGGGGACCAATGAACACAACGACAGTTCTTGTATACTCTATCTACCGCGAAGCATTCGTTAATTACAACTTCGGATTTGCGAGCGCTCAGGCAATTGTTCTGTTTTTCATCGTTTTAATTGTGACTATTGTACAATTTACTTTTGCTGAAAGGAAGGTGCATTATCAGTGAGCCTTCTAATAAAAAAAATTAGTCTATATGCAATATTGGTTATTTGTACCATCATCATGATGTTTCCAATTGGATATGCATTTTTAATTAGTTTTTTAAGCGGTGCGGAGTTATTACAGGGGAAATGGTGGCCAACAACTTGGTCAATTAAAAATTATGTTATAGCTTTTGAAAAAGTTCCTCTTGGTCGTTATTTATGGAACAGCTTTGTTGTTTCTTTCATCGTTATGGTTGGGCAGCTAGTTGTCTCTAGTTTGGCAGCATTTGCATTTGTATTTCTTCGTTTCCCTGGGAGAGATCTTTTGTTTTTCCTAACCATTTTAACAATGCTGATTCCTTGGGAAGCGACGGTCATTCCAAATTATTTGACCGTTCAATCTTTTGGATGGACAAATAACTATCTTGGTTTGACAATTCCTTTTTTTGCATCAGCATTCGGTATTTTTTTACTCCGTCAACACTTTAAGACGATTCCGTTTGAATTGTATGAATCAGCACAAGTGTCAGGAATGAAACATTTTCGCTTTTTTTGGTATGTTGTTTTACCGCTGTCGAAGACGAGTTTAGCGACTTTAGGAGTTTACAGCTTCTTAACGACATGGAACATGTACTTATGGCCACTTCTTGTGACGAATGATGAGAGTGTGCGTACCGTTCAAATTGGTTTAAAGCAAATGCAAACTCAAGAAATGGCTACTGAATGGGGGGTGGTGATGGCTGCAGTTATGATTATCATTTTGCCAACATTAATTTTGATATTTATCGGACAAAAGCAACTACAAAAAGGTTTAATGCAAGGAGCAATCAAATAATGAATAGGGGGAAAACAGAGTGAAAAAGTGGATATCTACTTTGCTTATTGCATCAACTTTAGTTGGATGTAACAGCGGAAGTGACGAAACGGTATCAAAAACAAATGATCAAAAAGATGAAGAACAACAAGTCCAAAAAACAGAAGTTGTATTTTGGCATGCGATGAGTGGGGACTTGGAAAAGGCGTTAAATGAAATAGTTGCTGATTTCAATGCTTCACAATCAACAATTGAAGTAAAGCCTGTATTTCAAGGGACGTATGAAGAAGCGTTAACTAAGTTCAATGCGGTAGCAGGAACAAAAGACTCTCCGACTTTAATGCAAACATTTGAGATCGGAACAAAGTACATGATTGAAAGCGGAAAAATCGAGCCTGTTCAAAAGTTTATTGATGAAGAAGGATATGACGTATCACAATGGGAAAAAAACATTGTAAACTACTATACAGTAAATGGAACGATCTATTCTATGCCATTTAACTCGTCGACTCCAGTACTCATTTACAATAAAGATGCTTTTAAAGAGGCAGGTTTGGATCCTGAAAAACCACCAATGACATATAGTGAGTTGAAGGCGGCCGCAAAACAGTTAACGAAAGACGGCAAATACGGATTTTCGATTTTAAATTACGGTTGGTTTTTTGAACAGATGCTAGCTGTTCAAGGTGGCCTTTATGTGAATGAGGAAAATGGTCGAAAAGGTGAGGCAACAGAAGTAGCTTTTAACGGAAAGGAAGGGCTACGTGTATTTGAATTAATCTATGATATGTATAACGAGGGTACTTTTTATAATGTAGGTCAAAATTGGGATGACATGCGTGCAGCGTTTCAATCAGGGAAAATGGCTATGTATCTAGATTCATCAGCTGGGGTACGGACGATTGTGGATAGTGCGCCGTTTCAAGTAGGAGTGTCCTATTTACCGATTCCAGATGACGTGGAGCGGCAAGGTGTCATTATCGGAGGAGCTTCATTGTGGTTGATGAAAGATGTAGACGAGGAGAAGAAAAAAGCAGCGTGGGAGTTCATGAAATATGTGACAACACCAGAGGTGCAAGCGAAGTGGCATGTAAATACGGGTTATTTTGCGGTTAATCCATCTGCATATGATTTACCAATTGTGAAAGAGCAGTGGGAGAAATATCCTCAGTTGATGGTGACGGTAAATCAATTAAAAGAAACAAAAGCAACACCAGCTACTCAAGGGGCATTAATTTCTATCTTTCCACAAGCTCGCCAAAAAATTGTAAGTGCAATGGAAAGTCTATATCAAGGTGTCGAGCCAAAGGAAGCACTTGAACGAGCGGCAAATGAAATTAACCGGGAGCTAGAAATGGCGAAAAAAAGATAAGAGGGGTGCCCACTAAGGGCATCCTTTCATCATGTGAGAGGTGAAGTTGTCATGTACATTTATGCGCATCGAGGATTCAGCGGTAAATATCCTGAAAATACAATGATCGCTTTTCAACAGGCATATGATTTAGGTGTAGATGGTATAGAGCTAGATGTGCAAATGACGAAAGATGGGGAGTTAGTGGTCATTCATGATGAACGCATTGAACGAACGACTGACGGAATTGGTTATGTAAAAGACTTTTCTTATCGTCAACTTTGTCGTTTTGACGCAGGAAGTTGGTTTCATCCACGTTTTGCAGGAGAACGTATTCCAGCATTAACAGACGTTTTAGATTGGCTAGCTAATCAAAAGAGATCAATTGTTTTGAGTATTGAGTTAAAAAATGGTATAATTCAATATGATGGGATGGAAGAAAAGTTACTAACGTTGTTGGATTCATATCGTTTATGGAACCATCATGTCATTATTTCATCTTTTTCTATTCAGAGCCTATATAAGATGCGGCAACTCGCGAAAGACATCAACCTTGCCCTGTTAGTGGAAGGAACTGAGCAAAATGTATTAGATGTTGCTCGGTCGTTAAACGTAAAAGAAGTTCACGTCGACTGGACATTTTTTATTTCAGCAGAAGGGGAGAAAGTAAGGCAAGAGGTAGATACTTGTGTATACACAATTAACGAGGTATCATTGCTTAACAAGCTGATCGGAAGTGGCGTGAAAGCAATCATGACCGACTTTCCTGATCGTATGATTAGGAGATGAAAGGGATATGTATTGGTTGTATTTGTCGATCGCAATTGTATTTGAAGTTTTAGGGACGACTGCGATGAAATGGTCGAACGGTCTTACCAATGTGTGGGCAACAGTAACGATGATAATTAGTTACGGGATTAGCTTCACGGCACTTGCTGTAGCTTTGAAAGGAATTGATGTATCAGTTGCTTATGCCATTTGGTCAGGGTTAGGTATTGTTTTCATCTCACTCGTCGGATTTTTCTTGTTTCAGGAAATAATGAGTTCCAAAAAAGTGATGGGGATTATTTTTATTCTTTTCGGAGTTATCCTATTAAAAACAAATTGAATAAATATAGGAGGTCATTTTTCATGATCGTCACAACAACAAATAGCATCGAAGGAAAGCAAATTGAGCAATACCTCGGTTTAGTGTCTGGTGAGGTGATTTTGGGGGCCAACGTTGTTCGTGATTTTTTAGCGAGCATTACAGACATTATCGGTGGACGAAGTGGAACGTATGAAAGCAAGTTAGCAGAAGGACGTGAAATGGCTGTGCAAGAAATGGTGAAAAAAGCGCGCAATATGGGAGCAAATGCAGTAATTGGTGTCGATCTTGATTTTGAAACGTTGCGCGATGGCATGATGATGTGCCTTGCGACAGGTACAGCGGTGAAAGTGAAGGAATAGGGAATGTGAGAAGAAGCGGAATCGGCTTCTTCTCTTTTAATTAAGGTAAGAAAACATTCTTGTTAGAAAGGTTTTCGGGGACTTGAAAGAAAAAAGCTCTCTTGGTATGAAGAGGGGGTGCCGATGAAAAGTTGACCCTAACATCAGACGTACACAAAATTGTGAAATTGAACACTTGTGGTGAAGAACCTTTGTTTTTTTCTCGTGTATGCATGGCTTGGGGTGTCATGAATGATTGACAATACTGACGTAATATATAAAAATCACACAAAGCGTTCAGAAGAACAGGCAGTCATCGCCCTTGGTGGAGATGCGGGAGTGAAAGCCCACCTGAAGTTTTGTGAATGAAGTCGATCCATAGCGGGAGGGGCTATAGATTTTTGTTTTACCACTATGCAATAGGCGAGCTCGTTACGTGACAAGGATGGTGTGTGTTGCCATTGTCGTGTTTTTGTTGTATAATTGTGCATAGAATAAACGCTGTCGTTCGTATGGATGGCAGGTCAAGAAGGGAGCGGCATCGTGTCGCTCCTTTTGTTTTTCATGTGGGGAGGGATGTTTTTGTATTCACGAATCGCCTTATTTATTGATGGCGGGTATCTTGACAACATATTGAAATGGCGTCAACTACCCCCACTTAGCTAACGCTTGAAGCGGGGGCTTGCAACTCCCCAGAAGTGCGAACGGACTTCGTCCTCCTTCCTTGACTTGGGGTTGCATCAGGGGCAGGTTGACGACTACCCAACGACATAGGTCATGCCTATATCGCTACCGAGTGGCTCGGCATGTCTGTAGGCAGTACTTGACTTCCACGCACAACAGACGGATGTACGCTCGATGTTTTACGGTTGCAACGTTTCCTGCAACCAACTCCCTACATCGAGTAACGGGAATTGGAGTGCCTTGATTCAACGGTTTTCTCCACGTTTTTATTCTATCATATACAGAAGAAAGGAGGAAGGGCGATTCCTCCCCGACTTTCGCTCTCGCTTAGAAGCCGGGGTCTCCTCGCCAAAGATGATGAAAAAAGACCGCTATATTTATCCGGCTATTTTCGATGATGACAGTGACGGGATATCTGTGGAATTCCCTGATCTTCCTGGATGTTTCACGTGTGGCGATACAGAAGAGGAAGCGCTGCAAATGGCAAAAGAGGCATTGGCACTGCATTTATACGGATTAGAACAGGAGAATGAAGTCATTCCGAATCCTTCAAAATTGTCGGACATTCCATACAAAAATAATAAAACCGTTGTCTTTATTGAAGTATGGATGCCGCCTTTTCGCTATGAAATGGAAGCTTAGCTATAAAAAAGACGTTAACGATTCCAAAATGGCTTGATGATTTAGTGGAAGAACAGTATGTGAACGATTCGTAAATTTTTTAAGAGATGTTAAAAAGCATTTGCACGGTTACGATTGAGAAATAAAAGAGGATTATGTATAACAGATGTGGGAATGTTTGTATATGAATAAGTTAGGAAAAGATTTGAGAGGATGGAACAGGCAGCCATCGCCCGTGGTGGGGATGCGAGAGTGCCAACCTGCCTGAAGTTTTCTGAATGGAGTGGATCCATAGCGGGAGGGGCTATGGATTTTTTGTTTCACTAACATAATTACATTATTTTTCATACGACAATAATATATATTATGTAAACTGATTAGACAAAAGAAAACAAGGCAGGAAATGTCGTATCTGATTACAAAATGTGAAATATATGGTAAAATGAAACTAATAACGTGATAGTAGAAGAATGAATAATAAAGAATGGTGGGGTATATATGTCGCATAACTTTCGCTTTTTAGAAGAAAAGTGGGAAGTGCTTGCAAGAGTTGGGGAAACGGCAGAACGCAACGTATATGAAAACCCAAATGTAACAATCAGCGAACTTCGGAAATTTGCCGAAACAATTACAAAGTATATTTTAGCACTGGAAGAGATTCGCGAAGAAAAAGGAACGGATCAGCAAGAAAGACTCAAAGTGCTTTTTTATGACCAAATCATCCCAAAAGAAATATACGACTTATTTACGGTCATTCGTTTGAAAGGGAATTTAGCGGTACATAACCCAAGCTATGGGGAAGTAGAGGAAGCAAAAGCGTTATTACATATGGCATTTCGCATCGCTGTTTGGTTTATGGAAGTGTACGGCGATTGGTCATTTCAACCACCAGCATACGTCGAGCCAGTACCACGTGTTAAAATGCAAGAAGAAGAACTGCAGCGCGTGATTCAGTCGTATGAGCAAAAACTTTCTCAGCTAGAAACAGAACTTGAGAAAATACGCAAAGAACAGCTATATGTCTCGAGTGAAGAGAAACAAAAACGCCGTGAACTTTCGCAGCGGGCGGTTATCGATATGGAATTGACCGAAGCGGAAACGCGCATCCTTATTGACCAGCAACTGCAAGAAGCAGGTTGGGATGCCGATTCGGAGAAATTGCGATTTTCCAAAGGAGCTCGTCCACAAAAAGGGCGAAATATGGCGATTGCTGAATGGCCGTTACGAAATGGCTACGCCGATTATGCTTTATTTGTTGGGCTTGAATTGGTTGGAATCATTGAAGCAAAGCGGGCGAGCAAAGATATTCCATCCGATATTGAACAGGCGAAAGAATATGCAAAATCGATTGTTCGCTACGGTAATGAAATCATTCACGAACCGTGGGGCGATTATTTTGTTCCATTTCTCTTTGCGACAAACGGGCGACCTTATTTAAAACAGTTGGAACAAAAATCAGGCATTTGGTTTTTAGATGCGCGAAAATCAACGAACCATCCGCGCCCACTGCAAGGATGGTATACGCCGCAAGGATTAAAAGATTTGCTCAAACAAGATATTGAACGTTCCGAGCAGCTTTTGCGCGATGAAAAGTTCGACTATTTAAAATTGCGCCCTTATCAAGTAAAAGCAATTCAAGCGGTCGAAAAAGCGCTCGAAGAGAAAAAGCGCAGCATTTTAATTGCGATGGCGACAGGAACAGGGAAAACGAGAATGGCGATCGGGTTAGTTTATCGATTAATTAAAGCAAACCGTTTCCGCCGTGTTTTATTTCTCGTGGATAGAAAAGCGTTAGGCGAGCAAGCCGAAGGGGCATTTAAAGAAAGTAAGCTCGAAAACTTCTTGACGTTTACGGAAATTTATCATTTGCAGTCGTTGTACGACCAAAAACCAGACAACGAAACGAGAGTGCACATCGCGACGGTGCAAGGAATGTTAAAACGCATTTTTTATAACGATCGGGCAGAAGATGTTCCGCCAATTGACCAATACGATTGCATTATTGTCGATGAAGCCCATCGTGGATATACGTTAGATAAAGAAATGGATGAAGTGGAACTACAATTTCGCAACCATCAAGATTATGTAAGCAAATACCGCAAAGTACTGGACTATTTTGACGCCGTTCGCATTGGGTTAACAGCGACGCCAGCATTGCATACGACCGAAATTTTCGATCCCCCTGTGTTCACGTATTCGTATCGGGAAGCGGTTATTGACGGATATTTAGTCGATCACGAACCTCCTTACCAATTTGAGACGGTGCTAAAAAAAGAAGGGATTACGTGGACAAAAGGGGAAACGGTCGATGTGTACGACACGGTATCGGGAACGATTTCGCAAGAGTATTTAGAAGACGAAGTGAATATCGACGTGGCACATTTTAATACAAAAGTCATTACCGAAAGCTTTAACCGTGTCATTATTCGTGAGTTGACGAAATACATTTCCCCTGACGATGAAGGAAAAACGTTAATTTTTGCAGCGACGGACGATCATGCCGATTTAGTCGTGCGCATTTTAAAAGAAGAATTTGAAAAAGTATATGGGGCAGTCGAAGATCAAGCCATTATGAAAATTACGGGTTCGATTAAAGACCCTTCTGGCGCCATTCGCCGCTTTAAAAATGAAAAACACCCAACCATTGTCGTGACGGTCGATTTATTAACAACAGGCATCGACGTACCATACATTACCAACCTTGTATTTTTGCGCCGAGTTCGTTCGCGCATTCTGTACGAACAAATGCTAGGACGCGCGACGAGAAAATGCGACGAGATTAAAAAAGACCATTTCAACATTTTCGACGCCGTTGGCATTTATGAGTCGTTAAAACCGTATACAAGTATGAAACCAGTAGTGACACGACCGAATATCTCGTTAACACAACTCGTCGAAGAATTAGAGAAAATGGAGAAACAAGAACATCTCCAATACCAAAAAGAACAAATTATCGCGAAAATACAGCGGAAAAAGAAAACATGGTCAGAGCGTCAACACCAAGACTTTCACGTGCTATCTGGCGGAAAAACGGTCGATGAATTTATTGATTGGATAAAAGACTTGCAGCCGGAACAATTACCTGTAGAATTAAAAGAGTACAAATCAATGTTCCGCTATATGGACGAAAATCGCTACCGAGAAAATAAGCAATTTATTTCGAATCATGAAGATGAACTAATTGAAGTAAAACGCGGATACGGCAACGCAGAAAAGCCAGACGATTATTTGCAGTCATTTGGCGAATTTATTCGCAACAATATGAACAAAATCCCTGCACTCATGGTCGTTTGCCAACGCCCTACCGAATTAACAAGGGAAGAGTTAAAAAAGCTTTTACTTGAATTAGACCAGAAAGGATTTTCTGAGAAAAAGCTACAAGCGGCATGGAGAGAAGCGAAAAACGAAGACATCGCCGCAGATATTATCGCCTTCATTCGCCAGCAAGCATTAGGCGACCCGCTCATTAGCCATGAAGAACGAATTAAAAACGCGATGAAGAAAATTTATCAAATGAAAGCATGGCCGCCGGTGCAAAAGAAATGGCTTGAACGCATCGAAAAGCAGCTGTTGCAAGAATACGTCCTTCACCCCGATCCAGAAAAAGCGTTCGAATACGAGCCATTTAAGAGCCATGGCGGATTTAAGCAAATTAACAAAATTTTCGACGGACAACTCGCGCAAATTGTCCGCGAAATTAACGTCAACTTATATAACTATCACCCAAAAAAGGAGCAAGCCTAAATGAACAACCGAGAAATTGTGCAGAAGCTTTGGAATTTATGTAACGTTCTTCGCGATGATGGAATTACGTACCATCAATACGTGACAGAACTCACGTATTTGCTGTTTTTAAAAATGATGAAAGAAACAGGACGAGAGTATATGATCCCAGAAGCGTATCGCTGGGATTCGCTCGTGACAAAAAGCGGCATTGAGTTGAAAGACCATTATCAACAGCTTTTACTTGCATTAGGAAAAGAAGAAAATGAATTGTTAAAGCAAATTTACACAGACGCTGCTTCGAACATTCGTGAGCCGAAAAACTTAGAAAAAATCATTCAATCGATTAATAGTCTCGATTGGTACAATGCAAAACAAGAAGGACTAGGCGATTTGTACGAAGGGCTTTTAGAGAAAAACGCGAACGAAGTGAAGTCAGGAGCGGGGCAATATTTTACGCCTCGCCCGCTCATTGAGGTCATTGTGGAATTAGTGAATCCACAGCCAGGGGAACGTTGCCACGACCCAGCGGCAGGAACGTTTGGTTTTATGATTGCCGCCGATCGCCACGTTCGCAAGCAAACGGATGATTATTTTGATTTGTCGCAAGAAGAAATAGAGTTTCAAAAATATAAAGCGTTCTCCGGCGTAGAGCTTGTCCGAGATACGCATCGCCTTGCGGTCATGAATGCACTGCTTCATGACATTCATGGGGAAATTGTATTAGGCGATACGCTTTCATCGCTAGGGGAAAGCTTGAAAAACTATGATGTCATTTTAACAAACCCTCCGTTTGGAACGAAAAAGGGCGGCGAACGCGCGACGAGAACAGATTTTACGTTTATGACATCGAACAAACAGTTGAATTTCTTGCAGCACATTTATCGTGCGCTCAAACCAAACGGAAAAGCGCGAGCAGCCGTCGTCGTGCCAGATAACGTCTTGTTTGAAGGCGGAGTCGGGGCAGATATTCGCCGGGATTTAATGGATAAATGTGAGCTCCATACGATTTTACGTTTGCCGACGGGCATTTTTTACGCCCAAGGGGTAAAAACGAACGTCTTATTTTTCACGCGCGGCACAAGCGATGTCGGCAATACGAAAGAAGTATGGGTGTACGATTTGCGGACAAACATGCCGTCGTTTGGAAAACGCAATCCGCTCACGAAAGAACATTTCGCCGATTTTATTAACGCGTATACAGCGGAAGATCGCCATCAAGTGCAAGACGAACGCTGGAACGTATTCACGCGCGAAGAAATTGCGAAAAAAGGCGACAGCTTAGACATCGGCTTAATTGCCGATGAATCGCTATCGATTTACGAAAACTTACCAGACCCGATCGACTCAGCTGAAGAAGCGGTAGAAAAACTGGAATTAGCTATTTCTTTATTAAACGAAGTCATCGCCGAGCTAAAAGCGGTCGAACAACCTAATAGCTACCAAGCAACGAACGAAGTGCTGAAAGTGGCAGAAACATCTGAGGTGCTTAAAAAATGAGCAAAACGAGACAAAAATCGCTGGAAGAACTACTGGAAGAAGCACTAGTGCCGGAAGAAGAACAGCCTTATAAAGCGCCGGAGAATTGGGTGTGGGTTAGACTAGGTAGTATTAGTAGGTTTATTGACTATCGAGGTAAGACACCTAAAAAAACTGAATCAGGTATAAGACTAATCACCGCTAAAAATGTTAGGATGGGTTATATCCAAGACGAACCTAAAGAATTTATTAGTGAAAAAGATTATGATTCATGGATGACTAGAGGGATTCCAAATGTGGGTGATATATTATTTACAACCGAAGCACCTTTAGGGAATGTGGCTCAATTAGATATTAATGAGAAAATTGCGCTCGCTCAAAGGATTATCACAATCTCCCCTTATCAGCCACTTGAAAAGACTTTCTTTAAATATTGTTTAATGAGTCCACAAATGCAAGCTCTAATTAAAAGTAACGCTACTGGAACTACTGTTTCTGGGATAAAAGCGAGTAGGCTAAAGGAAATAGAGGTGCCTTTAGCTCCTTTACACGAACAAAAACGTATTGCTGACAAAGTCGAGAGACTTTTTGCTAAAATTGATGAAGCGAAGCAGTTGATTGAGGAAGTGAAGGGGTCGGTTGAGTTAAGACGGGCGGCGATTTTGGATAGGGCGTTTAGGGGGGAGCTAGGAACAAATGATCCTTTTGAAGCTCCTAATCAAATAAATGAAAAAGAAATCGTTCCACCAAATGAACAACCTTATCAAGTGCCGGAAAATTGGGTGTGGGTAAAATTGAAATCGTGTTTAAAAAATTTGCAATATGGATACACTGCTTCGTCATCAGTATCGGAAGAAGGTCCAAAATATTTGCGTATAACCGATATACAAAATGGTCATGTTGATTGGGAAAAGGTACCCCATTGCAAAATAGATGAAGAGCAACTAGAAAAGTACCGTCTCAATAAAGGGGACATTGTTATCGCTAGAACGGGCGCAACCACTGGAAAGAGTTTTTTGATTGATGACGTGCCTTGTGCAGTATTTGCTTCTTATCTTATTCGATTGACTATAAATGATTATTTAGATGCCCGCTATTTGTGGAACTATTTAAAAAGCCCAATGTATTGGAAACAAATCACTGTTGTGCAAAAAGGAATTGCGCAGCCAGGAGCAAACGCCCAGATTATAGGTGGACTTAGTCTTCCGTTACCCCCTGTTAGGGAGCAACAACGGATTGCAGAAAAAGTAGATTTTCTACTAAATAAGTTGGACTCAGAAAAACAACTCGCTTTAGAAATCGAGCAAAAAATAGACTTAATAAAACAATCCATCCTCTCCAAAGCCTTCAGTGGGGAGCTTGGCACCAATGATCCGAACGATGAACATGCGATAGAGCTACTAAAAGAAGTGCTATTACAAACAAGCGGACAGTCATAGTGCTGTTCGCTTGTTGTGTATTTATACGGCGTGTGGTTTCGGTGCCTGTCACCTGTCGATGATGACTAAACAAATCGGCTTCCTGTTTGGGAGCCGATTTGTTTTTGGAGAAAGGATGATTTTAAACGGTGGAGAATATAATAAAGGGGTTCATTTTATTTACAGAAAGGGGTAATTGACATGATCGTTACAACAACAAATAGCATTGAAGGAAAGCAAATTGAGCAATACCTCGGTTTAGTGTCTGGTGAGGTGATTTTAGGGGCCAACGTTGTTCGTGATTTTTTAGCGAGCATTACCGATATCATCGGTGGCCGAAGCGGAACATACGAAAGCAAGTTAGCTGAAGGACGGGACATGGCTGTAGAAGAAATGGTGAAAAAAGCGCGCAATATGGGAGCAAATGCAGTAATTGGTGTCGATCTTGATTTTGAAACGTTGCGCGATGATATGATGATGTGCATTGCGACAGGTACAGCGGTGAAAGTGAAGGAATAGAAATTTTGGGGAGAAGCCAAGTCGGCTTCTTTTTTCTTTTTTACGGTTGAGCGTGTATTCAAAATTTCGTTGAGAAACTGACATACAATGTTCAATGGTTCCTTTTTGTATATTGACTCATGTATAAAAAAGGGATATTATGTAATTAGAAATTTATCTAAATATCTAAAAGAAAGTAGGTGAAAAAGGATGTCGTTTAACGAAGCGTTTAAAGCGATTGCCGATCCGAACCGAAGAAAAATTCTTTCTTTATTAAAAAAAGGGGACTTAACAGCAGGGGAAATTGCTGAACATTTCGATATGCAAAAGCCGAGTGTTTCCCATCACTTAAAAATATTAAAACAAGCCGATTTAGTGGAAGATCGCCGAGTTGGTCAGCATATTTATTATTCATTAAACACAACGGTGTTCCAAGATTTAATGAGCTGGTTTTATGACATATTACAAAAAGAAGGTGATGAATCATGAAAAAGCACTTATTTATTATTATTCTCATTGCATGCAGCTATGTATTGAGCTTATTAGCGATCCCTTTTTTGCCAAGTGAAGTAGCGATTCATTGGAATGCTGCAGGGGAAGCTGACGGCTTTACAAACAAATGGTGGGGCGCGTTATTACTTCCGATTTTGTTAACAGGAATTGTTGCTCTCATCGTCTTTTTGCCGAAAGTGGATCCACGCAAAGAAAACTACGAGAAATTTGAAAAAGTATATCGTATTTTTTTACATGTATTTGTTTTGTTTTTATTTAGCATACATGTGGTGACGCTTGCGTATAATATCGGAATTCCTGTGCAAGTCGATGTCGTTGTGCCGATTGGAGTTGGAATGTTGTTCATTGTCCTTGGCAATTATATGCCGAAAATTAAACCGAATTATTTCATTGGCATTCGCACCCCTTGGACGTTAGAAAATGAAGTAGTTTGGCAAAAAACGCACCGTGTCGGTGGAAAAGTGTTTGTTATCATGGGTGTATTGATTATGTTCACGATATTTGTAACAAGTGTGTGGCGCTTTATTTTTCTTATGATCATCGTATTTGGTGGCACGATGTATTTGTTTATCCAGTCGTATTTATTTTCGCGTAAATGAAAGGGGAGATCGATTTGGTTGGGATGTCTATTCAGTTGTTTCTTTCTTTGATTGTTCCTTTTGCACTTATCATATATGGACGAAAAAAAGGATGGCTTTCTTGGAAAGCGTTCGGTGTCGGCTTGCTTATTTTTGTTTTATTTTCACAAGTGTTAGAGAAGATGCTTCACTTTCTCGTAATTGATCCGAGCGGCACATCACTAAAAGGAACAAGTAGCGTTTGGGCGTTTGTCGCTTACGGAGCTTTAGCAGCCGGAGTATTTGAAGAGATAGGGAGATATGTTGGATTTCGTTTCATGTTAAAAAACAATCGATCGTATGGGGACGGGCTATCATTTGGCTTAGGACATGGAGGAATGGAAGCTGTGCTAATTGGTGCTTTTAGCGCTGTGAACATGATGGTCATTTCTCATCTCGTTCAAACAGGTGATTTTGAGCAAGTTGCTGCCTCGCTTCCAGCTACGCAAATCGACATGATTCAATCGATGTTGAATCAGCCGGATTGGATGTATGTATTAGGTGGTATAGAGCGAACATTTGCGATAGTGATTCATGTTGCGCTTTCGCTTCTTGTTTTATACGGGGTTCGGAAAGGACAATTCCGTTATGTGGTGTATGCGATTTTGATTCATACGTTAATTGATGTCGTCCCTGCGTTATATCAAGTGAAAATCATTTCGAATGTTTGGGTGATCGAAACAATCTTTGCTTTTTTGGCAATCGCTTCACTTGTCTTCATTCGACGTATAGCAGAAAAATTTTAAAAACATATTGCATCGAAACGCGTTTCATACCTTATGCTTGCGTCAAAAGCATAAGGGAGGAGAATTTTATGGGTATATTGTATATTTTTATTTTATGTGTTATTGAGTTAATCGGAGCACAGTTCGCCATAGAAGCAGCTTCAAAGCGGAAGTAAAAAGGGAGGATGGACAAGTCAACTACCCCAACTTAGCTAACGCTTGAAGTGAGGGCTTGCAAACTCCCCAGAAGTGCAAACGGACTTCGTCCTCCTTCCTTGACTTGGGGTTGCATCAGGGGCAGGTTGACGACTACCCAACGACGCAGGTCATGCCTGCATCGTTACCGATTCTCTCGGTGTGTCTGTTGGCAGTACTTGGCTTCCACACACAACAGACGGACCCACGTTCGATGTTTTACGGTTACAACGTTTCCTGTAACCAACTCCATACATCGAGTAGCAGTTATTGGAGTGCCTTTATTGAACGGTTTTCTCCACGCCTTTATTATATCATACACAAAAGAAAGGGGGAACGCGCATTCCTCTCCCACTTACTCCCTTTGGTCGTTGAAGTGGGAGTCTCCTGCGCGAAATAGGATGAAACAAATAAACATTGGTAACTTTGGGCTAATAGCCTCAGAAATTGTGTTAGGATGCATGCGAATTTAGTGACAAGCGGCATTCAAGCAAATACGCTATTTGATGGAGCAATGAACCGCGACGGACATATTTTAGAATATTATCGCCTAAAAAATATCACCCTCCAAGCATGGTCTCCGTTCCAATACGGCTTTTTCGAAGGAGTGTTTATTGACAACGAAAAATTTCCAGAAGTTAATGAAGTACTCGGACAGCTAGCGGAGGAAAAAGGAGTAAGCAAGTCAGCGATTGCTGTCGCTTGGATTTTGCGCCATCCAGCGAACATGCAAGTGATCGTTGGCACAACAAACTCTGCTCGCTTAAAAGACATTTGCCAAGCAAGCCATGTGCAACTCTCTCGACAAGAGTGGTACGAAATCTATCGTACGGCAGGTCATCGGTTGCCGTAATTGACGAAAACACTTTTTTGGCGATTGCTGAAAAAGTGTTTTTTCATTGCTTAAGCTCTGTCATCTTTTCATACCACCGTGCTAAAATAAGGGGGGATTATTTTTATACTGGGGGACTGAACGATGACAATGACGACGAAGATTAAAACAGACATTGAAATTGCCCAAGAAACGAAATTAAAGCGCATTCAAGACATTGCAAGTGAACTGGATTTGTTAGAAGAAGAGATTGAACCGTATGGGCATTATAAAGCGAAAATTTCCCTTCATGCACTGAAGCGGTTAGCGACGAAACAAGATGGTAAAGTCATCTTAGTGACGTCGATTAATCCAACGCCAGCGGGAGAGGGAAAATCGACGGTCACTGTCGGGCTTGGTCAAGCATTACATAAAATGGGTAAAAAAGTGATAATTGCGATGCGGGAACCTTCCCTTGGTCCGACGATGGGAATAAAAGGCGGTGCGACAGGTGGAGGGTATTCACAAGTGTTGCCGATGGAAGATATTAATTTGCACTTTACAGGAGACTTACATGCGATTACGACCGCGAACAACTCCTTAGCTGCGTTTATTGACAACCACATTCACCAAGGAAATGAATTACGAATCGATACGCGCCGCATCGTTTGGAAGCGAGCAGTTGACTTGAATGACCGTGCACTACGTAAAGTCGTGGTCGGATTAGGCGGACCGACGCAAGGCGTGCCACGCGAGGACGGATTCGATATTACCGTTGCCTCTGAAATCATGGCGGTGTTTTGCTTAGCAACCGATTTGCAAGATTTAAAAAGACGTTTAGCAAAAATGGTTGTGGCATATAACGTGGATCGTCAACCTGTGACCGTAGCTGATCTTGGCGCCGAGGGAGCGCTCACGCTTTTACTAAAAGATGCATTAAAGCCGAATTTAGTCCAAACAGTAGAACATGTCCCTGCGCTTGTGCACGGTGGCCCGTTTGCCAATATTGCTCACGGATGCAATAGCGTTATCGCAACAAAAATGGCGCAAAAGCTTGGGGACTATGTTGTGACAGAGGCGGGATTTGGTGCGGATTTAGGTGCGGAGAAATTTTTACATATCAAAGCGCGCATGGCAGAAATTGAACCGAAAGCTGTTGTCATCGTCGCAACGATTCGGGCGTTAAAAATGCACGGTGGGGTAGGGAAACAACAGCTAGCGAGCGAAAATGTCGAAGCATTAAAAAAAGGATTAGCCAATTTAGAAAAACATATTGAAACGATTCAAGCGTTTGGCTTGCCTTTTGTTGTTGCGATTAACCGTTTCATGACTGATACAGAGAAGGAAATTCAAGCATTGACGGCATTTTGTGAGGAAAAAGGATATCCTGTGTCGTTAACGGAAGTGTGGGAAAAAGGTGGGGATGGCGGAATTGATTTAGCTCGTAAAGTACTGGAAGCGATTGAAAATACAAAAAGCACGTACACTCCGTTATACGAATTAGATGAACCGATTACGGATAAAATTCAAAAAATCGCGCGCAATGTTTATGGTGCAAGCGACGTTTCTTTTTCTGACAAGGCGAAAAAGCAAATCGAACAATTTACATCGTTTGGGTGGGACAAGCTCCCGATTTGCATAGCAAAGACGCAATATTCGCTTTCCGATGACCCAACAAAGCTTGGCCGCCCGACCGATTTCACGATTACAGTGCGCGAATTAAAACCGTCGATTGGCGCTGGATTTCTCGTCGCCTTAACAGGGGATGTCATGACGATGCCAGGCTTGCCGAAACAACCAGCAGCACTTCAGATGGATATCGACGAACATGGAAACGCACGCGGACTTTTCTAAAGGATCAATTAGGAGAACAAGTGCCTTATCAGTAAGATAGGGCGCTTTTTTATAAACAGGCAAAAAAATTGAAAGATTGACAGAAGGTATTATAATGTAAATATTCAATTTGTTTTCTAGGGAGAGAGGAAGATGCAAGCAAGTGTTGAACAACGCACAAATATGCAAACAGTCGTTTATCCGATTTTAATTGCCATTAGTATTGGTCATTTATTGAATGATGCTATGCAAGCTGTGGTGCCAGCGCTATTTCCGATTTTAGAATCATCCATGCGCTTATCTTATACACAAATTGGTTGGATTGCATTTACGCTGAATATGACTTCGTCTATCCTACAGCCGGTTGTCGGATTGTTTTCCGATCGGTATCCATCGCCGAGCTTTTTGCCGCTTAGTATGGGAGCGAGCCTATTAGGTATGATTGGATTAGCGTTTGCACCTAATTTTTTCTTTGTGTTATTGTCCGTTTTATTCATTGGATTTGGTTCAGCTATATTTCATCCAGAAGGTTCGCGCGTCGTTTATTTTGCCGCTCGGGCGAGAAGGGGGTTCGCTCAATCCATTTATCAACTTGGCGGAAATACAGGCAACGCTCTTGCACCATTGTTTACAGCGCTCATTTTTGTTCCATTTGGTCAAAAGGGAGCAGGTTGGTTTGTCATTGTTGCGGCGCTTGGGATGGTTGTTTTATTTTGGGTGTCGAAGTGGTATGCTGTTCAATTGCATCAAGTGAACGAACGCCGAAAGGAAACGATGGAAGAAAAGAAACAAATAAGTCAAAAGATTATATTTGCACTTATTCTCCTAGTTCTTTTAGTATTTGCACGCTCATGGTATTATGCAGGAATTTCGAATTACTATCAGTTTTACTTAATGAAGTATTACGGTATTTCTATTCGTCAAGCGCAACTTTATTTGTTTGTTTTTATGATTGCTGGAGCGATCGGTACCGTTTTTGGCGGTCCGCTTGCTGATCGATTTGGGAGACGAAATTTAATTTTTGCATCCACGCTCGGTACGGCACCGTTTGCGCTCATTTTGCCATATGTGCCACTTCATTTTGTTTTGCCAATTGTTTTTGTTACAGGCTTTATTTTATCGTCTAGTTTTGCTACGTTTGTCGTCTATGCACAAGAATTGCTTCCAGGAAATGTTGGGATGGCTTCAGGATTAATTGTTGGTCTTGCGTTTGGGATGGGGGCGCTTGGAGCGGTTGCACTTGGAAAAATTGCTGATGTGTATACGTTAAAAACACTTATGGTTATGTGTAGTTTCCTTCCCTTATTTGGTGTCTTGACATTTTGGCTACCTAAGGAAACGTAAGTATCGCTTGTGGCTATACAGATGCCCGTTCAATAAGGCGAACGGGCATTTTTTCTTTTTGGGACTGTGTAAAAAGGTCATGCATTCGCATGTTAAAGTAATGAAAAAGCATATAGACATCAATCCAGCTTGCCCGTTTTTCTAGGCAAGTTGGCAACTATGGTAAGTCGATAAGCATAAATTGGCTATCCGCTTTTGCGGTAATATGCAATATTGGCGTATTTGTTATACGGGCGGCGTCACGACGGTGTAATATCGTTTCGTCGTTTAACGTAATCTCCCCCTCGATAACAAACAAATATATTCGACGTCCTTCTTGTTGTTGGAATGTAACGTGCTGGTTACTTTCTAGATTAGATAAATACATCGTTATGTCTTGATGAATGTAGGCAACTTCATTTCCGGCCTGTGTTTTCGAAACAATAGGCAATAAACGGTTCTTCATTTTTTGAATATCGTATGAAACTTGTTCATATGACGGGGTAAGGCCGCGTGCTTCAGGTAGAAACCAAAGTTGTAGAAGATTGACTTCTTCTGTAGCAGATGGATTCATTTCTGAATGTACAATGCCTGTTCCGGCTGTCATCCGTTGTACTTCACCGAATGAAATGATGCGATGATTGCCTAGATTATCGTGATGTTCGAGCTGTCCCTTTAAGACGACTGTCACAATCTCCATTTCTTGATGAGGGTGCGCTCCAAAACCACGTTGTGGCGCGATGATATCATCATTAAATACGCGTAATGGACCAAAGTGCATATTGTTTCGATCAAAGTATTCAGCGAATGAAAAACTAAAATAGCTTTGTAGCCAACCGTGGTTTGATTGAAACCGTTTATGTCCAGGATATACATGAATCATGGAACAATCTCCTTTCTTACTTTATGAGTCTTACTTTATGAGTGCATCGAGTGAATAGTCGCCTGCACCGATGAGCGCGATACCGATCACAACAACAATCAAAATAAAGTTGTACTCAAAGCCATTTTGAGTGACCCAAAATCCGTTCGGAGCGTGCACTTTTACGATAGCGACGACCATTGTAGCAGCGAGCAACAAAGCTGCAAATGGGGTGAACAGCCCGAGGGCAAACAACAATCCCCCAACGAACTCCGCTAGGCCAGCAATGAGTGCCATTGTCACTCCCGGTTTTAACCCAATGGACTCAAGCCACCCACCTGTTCCTTTTAAGCCGTATCCCCCGAACCATCCAAACAACTTTTGAGCCCCATGACCGACAAACGTTAAACCAACAGCGAAACGAATAAGTAAAATACCAATGTGCATCATGATGATCTCTCCTTTCATATATCTTGATTTCAAGATAAAAGTTGTGCGATAGGCCTTTAGAAAGGCGACAATGAAAGACCTATCTTTTTGAGCAAGTGAATAGCTAATTCTTTTTCCTCTGTAGATAAAGAACGGAAAATATCCGACATTCTTTGGGCGTGTTGCGGAAAAATGTGATCCATTAGTGCTTTTCCTTCGTCAGTAATAACAGCGTACGTAATGCGCCGATCTTTTTCACAACGTTGCCGGACAATATATCCTTTTTCTTCGAGTTTGTCGACGACATATGTCATACTTCCACTAGTGAGTAAAATTTTGTCACCTATTTGTTGAATCGGTTGCGCTCCTTTATGATATAACAAGTCGAGAACACCGAATTCTGTTGGGTTTAGTCCGTAACGTTGGATGTCATGCTTAACATGTTCGGATACGGCTTTATGTGCCCTAGAAAGAACAACGAATAGTTTTAACGATAATGTTTGCTCGTTTTGATTCATACGCATCAACCTTTATCTTGACTTCAAGATAATTATAAACTTACGAAAAGTAAGTTGTCAACGATTAATATGTCATCATTTGTTCAAAAAATTCCATCGTCAAGTGATTTGTAGCACAACTTGAATTTTATGTAAGACATTATGATAGATGTGAAGGAAAAATGAAAAGAGGTGAGAAAATGAAACAGTCACTATTTATTTTTTTACTTAGTGCCGTTATAGGCTTGGCGGGAGGATATACATATTCAAGTCCCTGAACAGCATCCATAATCTTTTGGAATGGTTCTAATTTTTTCTGCAAATCATCACGAACATCTAACTCCACGATTTTTCCCATCACGCCCACCCTTTCATCTTCTTTTCATTTTCTATGATAGTCATTTTCATTCACGAACGTTGTGATCTTGATCACAGGTTATAAAAGATCTCTTTTTCCAACTTTTCTGCATCAATTAAATAGTAGCCATTGTCATCAAGATCGATAAACCCCTTACGTTTCAAGTGGCTGAGCGTACGACTCATTGTTTCGCGCGATGTTCCAATCATATTGGCGAGTTCACGGTTGGTAAAATGTGTCGTTAAGCGATGATGGCGCCCTTGCAAGACCGCGTTTGTTCTCGAGAGCCGCAAGAGAAGCAAAATAATTTGTTCGTACGTATTATGGAGAATTTGTTCTTCTAAGCGATTTTGCAAGTCGATAATTTTTTCACCCATAACGCGGAATAATTTTATACATAGTTCTGGATAGGAAATAAGCGTCTGTTCAAAGTCAGCTATGGGAATGGAGATGAGTGTTGCTTCTTCCATCACTTCCGCATGAGCTGGATAGCTCCCTCGACGGAAAAAACCAGCGTGAGGGAACATCTCGCCCGTTTGTAAAATTGATACAATTTGCTCTTTTCCGCTTGCGTCTGTTTTATAAATTTTGATCGTCCCGGATTGAATAAAAAAAACTCGCTCTAGTGGATCGGCTTGCATAAAGACAAATGTCCGTGGTTTATAGATGCGCACTTGAGAAATCTTAACGATTGCTTCAAGTTCTTGATCAGATAATTCCCGAAAAAGCACGACATTTTTCAGCCTCGTTTTAATCCAATCACCCATCATATCGTCCGCTCCTTATAGAATTTCTAAGCAAGATTTTACGTTGTTTTCTATTGAAAAGCTGTGACAAGAATCATAACTTTTTGTGAATATGTGATAAAAATCATAACAAATGTTTGCGATACCCCACATAACATCTGTTTTTTAAGCGCTACAATTAGGAACGAAATGAACGAAAAAGGGCAGTGTAAAAATGTGATAAAATTTATGATTTTTTTCCGGAATTCTGTATGATGAGGAGAACAGCAACGCCTAGAATTATTGTAGGTGGGATTGCCTCTTTGCGTTTTGATTGGATTGTTAGCCGATCCTTTTCGCAAAAAAAAGGTATTAATTGTAAGAATGTTATTAACGACAGTTTTACCTCTTTGAGGCTGGTGATTGTTGAAGGGTAGTTTACCGCAAATTTATGAACACGGTTCATATGTTGGTATAGTTTTTATTTTTTCGTATATGGCCGTTTATGCGACTTGTGTATGTGTGAAATATTCCACTTTATTACTTGAATAGATGATATGTTGTATATTGTGGAATGGGGGAGAGAAAAACTATGGATGAGGTGCCCAAAGAGTATTTGGACACCCTATTTTATTTTTCATGATTATACACGCGTTATTATCAATTAATAAACAAATTTTCCAGACGATTTATCGTGTCCTTAAATATTATTCGGTAAGAATGCGTGGAAATAAAATATTATTTTCTAAATGAATGTGGGTAAACAAGTCATCTTCTAGTGCTTCGAGTCGATTATACACTAGACGATATGTTCCACAAGCATCGACAGGGGGGGTAAAGTCATTTGTGATCTCTCGTATGTTCTTTATTATATCCCCGGCATGTTCATGCTCAGCAATAAGCTCTTCGATTGCTCGTATCATCATTTGTCTATTTTCTTCTGTTGGATGTTTTTCAAATTGTATAATAAGTGGAAATACATCTTTTTCTTCTTTCATTAGGTGTTGTTCTAACTCGATTTTTAACTCATGGAACAGCTGGTGCACCTGAATTAGGTGCGTCTGTGTTGGGCCGTGAACACGCGCAACTTTTGTTACATAAGGGGTAAGCTTTGGTAGTTCTTCTAACAAAAATTGATGGTGCGTTTGAATAATATGCTCAATTAATTCTGTATGCGGAACATCAAGCCAGTTTTTTTCTACCTTTTCAAGTGACTTTTCATACATGGACTGGAGTTGTTGTAAAATAACATCTACCTCCAATTGTTTTTCAGTAAGTACGTCACACAAGGGGCGATTTCCACCACAACAAAAATCAATTTTATATGTCTTAAACAGATCACTTGCTTTTGGGAACAAAGTAACGATTTCACCAACAGTTGATTGTGCTGTAAATATCTTTTCCATGTTTTTTACCCTCCATCTCGAATTTTGCTTTTACAATGTAAGCATAACTGCTTTTAATTTATGAAGTTGTGATGTGCATCACACATTCGAGAAGATTTTGAACAATTCATGCCAGTTGTTTTTTGTAAAGAACGAATGTGATAGACGTCACAACTGTTTTGGACAATTTCCACTACAATAACAATTAGGAAATATGAGGAGGGAAAAGAATGAGATTATTGCAACGAATAAATGATATAAGACAGCTAGAAGAAGAAAAAAAGCAGTTAGAAGAGGAGTTAAAGGAAGTAAAACATAGGTTAAGAAAGCGGGAAGAGGCTTTTCAACGGTTCATTCAATATCTATATGACGAAATTTTAGCGACCATGCAACAACATGAGTTAGTTAATGGTCAACATAATGTACTAGAGAATCTTGTTGAAGAAATTAAAGGTAAATTTAATAGTGTGAATCAATTAAGTAAAGATTCTAGCAAAATTTCCGAAACATTGCTTGATAAAGGAACAGAATTGACAGCTTCAGCGATGGAAATGGTGCAATGTTCAGAGGAAGGGCTACAAATGGTTAATGAAGTAGAAAAGTTAATGCATCGCCTTGGTGATGAAATGGATGTAACATCGAATAAAATGGAAGGGCTAAACATAAGGTCAAAAGAGATAGAAGAAATAGTACAAGTTATCAAGGAGATTGCGAATCAAACGAATTTATTAGCACTAAATGCCTCTATTGAAGCAGCGAGGGCAGGTGAACATGGGAGGGGGTTCTCTGTTGTTGCTGCTGAAGTGCGTAAGTTGGCAGAAAGCACGGCGAAAAGCACAGAATCGATTACTATGTTAACACAGGTGGTTCAGCATGAAATCAAGCAATCGTTGCATCAAACTGAAACGATATCCGCTTTGATTCAATCTGCAATGAAACGGAGCGATCAAGCGTCGGAAAAATTAACAAATATTTTATTGATCATCCATGGAGTACAAAAACATATTGAGGATGTTTTACATGAGATACGAACACAACATAAATACTCGAAAGACGTCATGAAAAAGATTGAACAGTCAACATCTCTCTTTGTTGATGCAAGAAATATGATTATAAAACACATTGAAGATGCCCATCTTGTAGACGAAAAACTGCAAAAAGGAATAGAACAATTACATAAATGGAAAGAAACGGTTTATTACCGCGACATGTACTTGACAAATGATTCGCGCTTCTGAACAAGAATGTGAGAGTATCATTGATTTGCTGATTGTTTCTCACAAACGTCAGTAGAGTGTGTTGTAAAAAATCAAGTACAACTTTTGGTGAAGGGCTAAAGAAGTTTAATAAATGAATAAATTTCCATATGCCGTCCCGATCGTTGCATACCATGTATTTTGAGATTTTTCCATAAATTAGATAATGATAGATTGCTAAATCCCTGCTAGTCTTATAAGCGAGCAACGGACTAGGAGGGATAATATGAGGAAATTGCTAGCACTTGCTTCTGTCTTTGTAGCAGCTTTTTGTTTTTCAACAACTGAAGTAGCTGCACAAACGACAGTTCATTATGTAAAACAAGGGGAAACGTTTTGGACGATTGCAAAAAGTTACAATGTTTCATTGCTAGAACTCCAACGAATCAATCAAAAACAATCCGATATTTTATTCGTTGGTGAAGCGTTGCGTATTCCGCAACCTATTTCTCAAGCCGATAAAGATTTGTTAGCTCGCCTCGTTCATGCGGAAGCAAAAGGAGAGCCGTTTGCAGGAAAAGTAGCGGTGGCAACTGTCGTTTTGAACCGTGTCGATCATCCGAATTTCCCGAATACGATTCGTCAAGTCATTTATGAACGTTCTGGGGGATATTATGCGTTCACTCCTGTACAAAATGGAGAGATTAACAAACCAGCAGATCGTGAAGCATATCGAGCGGTTGAAGAAGCCATTGCTTTTCGCGGGTTAGGAAGTGGTTCGTTGTACTTTTACAATCCAAAGACGGCGAAAAGCGAATGGATCCGCTCGCGCCAAGTGACAGTTGTGATTGGAAACCATGTATTTGCGAAATAGTTTTTTTCTATGTAGGTGGAGAGCGCTGAAAAAGTTCACGAGAACTGTGAACTTTTTCAGCCTTTTTTATTTCTGGTGATTTAAGTCTATATCTTGAGATTGAAAATTTTTCCGTATTGTGCGCTTGCGTTTAGGCTTGTGTTGCACCCAGCATAAAAGCTGGGTGAGGATTGAAACTGCAGAAGGAAGTATTGCGTAATAACGTATGTGCTGAAACTGTCGTGCGCATGACGATGTTGATCGTTGAACAATTATCGAATAAGTACATGCAATTGTATAAAAAAATAAACAATATCATCCAATTGAACATGTAGATTTGGTTATGCAAGAGTTAGATGAATATGTGAACATTATAAAATATGGGATTTACAAGTAAGGCGGGACTTTTCTCGCCTTTATTCATTATAAGAAAAAATGTTGAAATTTTCTGTTTTTGTATGCTATGATATTATTAATAAATTTGAAACATTGTTTCATAATACGCAACAAAAGAAAGGGGAATGATGATGGGGGAATATGTGAAAATAGGTCGTCTACAGGTAGCTGATATTTTTTATGATTTTATGACAAATGAAGTGTTGCCGAATAGTGGGGTAGATACAAATAAGTTTTGGGGCGATTTTGAACAGCTTATCGTCGAATTAACACCAAAAAATAAAGCGTTGCTTGCGAAGCGCGATGAGCTGCAAGAAAAAATTCATGAATGGCATAAACAACATCGTTCGCAGTTCAATTTTGAACAATATAAATCATTTTTACAGGAAATCGGCTATTTAGAGCCGGAAGTCGAGGACTTTGAAATTACGACAGAAAATGTCGATGATGAAATTGCTAAACAAGCGGGGCCACAACTTGTTGTTCCGGTTACAAACGCACGTTACGCGCTCAATGCAGCCAATGCCCGTTGGGGAAGTTTGTACGATGCGTTGTATGGAACAGATGTCATTAGTGAAGAAGATGGTGCAGAGCGCGGAAAAGGATACAATCCGATACGTGGGGAAAAAGTTATCGCTTACGTTCGTGCCTTTCTGGATGAAGCGGTACCACTCCGCGGATATTCGCACAAAGATGCCGTTCAATACGCCGTTGTAAACGGTGTGCTAACTGTGACAACGAGAGATGGACAAACGACAACGTTACAACATGAGGAAAAATTTGTCGGATATCAAGGTTCGCCAACACAACCATCCGCTATTTTATTAAAAAACAACGGCCTACATATTGAAATACAAATTGATCGTACTCATCCAATTGGACAGACGGATCCAGCAGGTATTAAGGACGTTTATTTAGAGTCAGCTTTAACAACGATTATGGATTGTGAAGATTCCGTTGCCGCAGTAGACGCGGAAGATAAAGTGCTTGTATATCGCAATTTGCTCGGCTTAGTTCGTGGTGACTTAACGGCGAGCTTTACAAAAGGAAACAAAACCGTTACGCGCGAATTAAATCCAGATCGTGTATATACAACGCCAAGTGGCGAGACGCTCACATTGCCAGGACGGTCGCTTATGTTTGTACGCAACGTCGGACATTTAATGACAAACAATACAATTTTGCTTGAAAACGGAGAAGAAATGTATGAAGGCATTTTAGATGCGGTTGTGACGACGTTAATTATGAAGCATTCGCTTCTTGGTAATGGAAAATACGTCAATTCAAGAAAAGGTTCCATTTATATTGTAAAGCCGAAAATGCACGGTTCAGAAGAAGTAGCATTTGCGAACGAATTATTTGATCGTGTGGAAGATATGCTCGGTCTTGAACGAAACACGATTAAAATTGGTGTAATGGATGAAGAACGACGGACAACGTTGAATTTAAAAAATTGTATTTATCAAGTAAGAGATCGAATTGTTTTTATTAATACAGGCTTTTTAGATCGCACAGGAGATGAAATTCATACGTCCATGGAAGCGGGTCCGATGATTCGGAAAAACGAAATGAAATCATCGACATGGCTGCAAAGCTATGAAAAATCAAACGTTAGTGTGGGATTGGCGACAGGCTTTCAAGGACGCGCTCAAATTGGTAAAGGCATGTGGGCAATGCCTGATATGATGGCCGAAATGTTAAAACAAAAAATTGCTCATCCGCAAGCAGGAGCGAATACAGCGTGGGTGCCGTCCCCAACAGCAGCGACGTTACATGCACTCCATTATCATAAGGTCGACGTATTTGCGGTGCAAGATGAGTTGAGAAAACATATAAAAAATTATCGTGACGACATATTACAAATTCCTGTCGCGATTCATCCACGATGGACACCAGAGGAAATTCAACAAGAGTTGGATAACAACGCACAAGGTATTCTCGGTTACGTCGTTCGTTGGATTGATCAAGGGATTGGGTGTTCGAAAGTACCGGATATTCATAACATCGGTCTCATGGAAGATCGTGCAACGTTGCGTATTTCAAGTCAACATATTGCCAACTGGTTGCATCATGGCATTTGTACGAAAGAGCAAGTACTTGAAACGTTAAAGCGAATGGCGAAAGTTGTTGATGAACAAAATGCAGACGACCCAGCATATCGGCCGATGTCGGTTGATTATGACAACTCAGTTGCTTTCCAAGCAGCGTGCGACCTCGTTTTTAAAGGGTACGAACAGCCAAATGGCTATACGGAGCCAATCTTACATCGCCGCCGTTTAGAAGCAAAAGCAAAATATGCACATGTAAAACAATAGTAAGATGGAGGGCATTCTATACGAGTGCCCTCGTTATTATGTTAAAGGTGGGAAATGTAATGAGGGAAGATTCGTTTGTGAAATCAGTCAGCCGAGCATTGCAAATTGTCGATATGGTAAGCAACTATCGTCATGGCGTAGGGGTAACCGAAATTGCTAAGCAAATTGGCATTCATAAAAGCTCGGTGTATCGGTTATTATCAACGCTTGTTGAGCATGGGTATATTGAACAAGATGAAGAAACAGAGCGTTATAAACTTGGCTATAAATTTTTAGAAATGAGCTCGAAGTTGTTAGAATCGATCGATTTACGAAAAGAAGCAAAACCGTATTTACGCAAGCTCGAACAAATAACGAACGAAGTTGTTCACCTTGTCGTGTACGATCAAGGGGAGGTCATTTACATTGAAAAGTTAGACGGGAATGAAACATTACGCATGCATTCAAAAGTCGGAAAGCGAGCACCGATGCATTGCACAGCCGTCGGTAAGGCGATTTTAGCACATTTGCCCAAGCATGTTGTAATGGACATTTTAAAAAGAAAAGGATTACCACCACATACTGATTATACGATTACAGATCAACGTATGTTTCTCAGCGAGTTAAAGCGTGTTTGTGAAGCCGGTTATGCGCTTGATTTAGAGGAAAACGAGTACGGCATCCGTTGTATAGCTGTGCCTATTTTTGATCACACAAAGCAAGTTGTTGCAGCAGTCAGTGTGTCTGGGCCGACGATTCGTATGACGGATGAACGACTAGAACAACTTCGCATACAAATGAAAGCGATTGGAAAACAAATTTCTGAGCGGCTTGGGTATATTGATAAATGACGTATACGTGCGGTCTCCAACTATAGTATAATGGTAAGAAAGCGAAGTTTAAGGAGGCCGTTATATGGCGCAACGCATTGTGAAAACAACCTACTTGCTTGGGCTTTTGTTCCTCGCTGCCGCGTTTGTTTATTTTTTCGCTTCGAATTGGCCTGAACTTGGACGATTGACGAAAGTTAGTATTGCAGCTAGCTTTATGGTTTTATTTTATGTTATGAGCGCGACTGTTTTTCATTCTCATTTATTAAGCAGATGGTTGTTTATTTTCGGAGCCATTACATTTGGTGTTTGTGTTGCGTTAATCGGGCAAGTGTATAACTCACATGCTGATAGCTTTTTATTGTTTTTTGTTTGGCTTATTCCTACTTCTATTTTTGCTCGGCTTACTCGCGACCGATTTCTTGTTGTGTTTAGCCTCGGATTGCTTCAACTAACGTTTTGGTTTTACTACTTTCCTTCTTCGTATCACATTGAAAGGGGAGAATGGACGTCATTTTTCATTTTATTGTTTTTTGTGATCATCAATGGCATCGTTGCATTGTTCAGTCGTCCATCTCTACTTTCTATTCTCGCTTATATGGCGATGCATAGTTGGCTGTTTGTTATCTTTATACAAGGAATATCATTTGAGCAATTTCGCTTTTGGCCATACGTGTATACCATCCTTTTCGTATTGTTTTTGTTATATGTAAAAAAACAGCCATATTTTATATGCACAGTATTGTTTACAGGTATGTTTGGGATCATTCAATATTTTCGGTTTGTTGAGCAGTATTTTGGTGGGAATGGGTATATATTCGGTCTTGTGCTAGCTGTCATCATCGTCTATATCGGTATTTACGGATTGCGATGGATGACAAAACGTAGTAATGGAAAGGTAGAGAAATTTTTTATCGTTGCTTTTCAAATCATTGTCACCGTCGTTGCATCGATGATTGCTGTTGGAAGTATTATGCAGCTTCTTTCGTTTTGGTTCGATGCGTTTTCACCGTATGTATTGCTAAGCATATGTATTTTGCTATTTGTTACACCCGCATTATTATGGAAAAGACAAAATGATGTTGTTCGTTACACGTTGCTTGCGATTGGATATATACTTGGGGCGTTTAGTGTAACTGAGGTTTCCTTGATTGTGATGAGTGCATATGTCGCTGTCTTGTTTCTTATTTCATGGCGTATGCCAGCAGGTGTACGAACGATGACGAATATCGCTGTTTCGCTTTACGCTGCTATGATGATGCTTGCTGAATGGAGCGACATTCGTTTCACGTTATTTGCTGTATTTGTTTTTTACGGCATTATTTATTGGGTTACAAAACATACGTATGAGCGACTCGTGTTCCTCATTTTTTCATTCACTTCGTTTCTGTTATTGACGAGTGCTGATTTAGTTGAGATGGATTGGACGTATGTTGTATGGAACGTACTGTTTCTTTGCTTTGTTGCCTTTGTTCTCTTTTTCCGTACAAATGAAAAGGAACAATCGATTGCTTGGTTATATACTTTTTTGTTTTTGATTCTAAAGTATTATGAGTGGCTTTGGAGTTTATTGCATAAATCCATGACGTTAGCGATTGTTGGGGTATGTTTATTGATCGTTGCTACATTTGTACAAAAAAGAAAAGCGATTTCGTTTTCCGTCCGTGAACAAAAATGGTTACCCCTTTTGGTCGTCATCACCTTACAAGTTGTATTTATCGCGTATGTGACATTTGATAAGGAACGACATATTCGGCATGGTGAGCAAATCAAACTGCAGCTTGAGCCCATCGATCCACGTTCACTTATTCAAGGAGATTATGTTCGTCTTCAGTACGATATTTCAACAATTGAAGGGATTGATGAATGGGGCAAAGTTCAAGTCATTTTACGAAAAGACGATACGGGGGTTCATCGATTTGTCGGTATTTATTCGGTTAATGGAAAGAAGCGCAATCCGCATTTGTACCGCGAGAGCGATGTGTTAGTGAATGGGAATATATATGGAAACACGATCATTTACGGAATTGAAACGTACTTTGTTCCGGAGAAGACAGGATTAGATATACAGCAACGTGCTCGCTTTGCGTATGTACGCGTCAGTCAATCAGGCGATGCGTTGTTAGAGAAAATTGTTGAGCAGTGAGAAGACCCGCCGCCTCACACCGAGACGGCGAGTTTCTTATTTCCCAATAAACATTTGTGTCCAATAATTCCCGTTTCCGTCAAATCCGACGCCAATATGTGTGAAATTGCGATTTAAAATGTTCGCTCGATGTCCTGCGCTATTCATCCATGCATTGACAACCTCTTGGGGTGTTCGCTGCCCTTTTGCGATGTTTTCCCCAGCTGTTCGATAAGAAACACCAAAATCGCGCATCATATCAAATGGGGAGCCATATGTTGGGCTTGTGTGCGAGAAATAATTATTTTTTCGCATATCTTCCGATTTTTTCTGAGCGACAAAGCTAAGTTGGGCATCAGCACGTAAGGCTGGAAGCCCGGCCCGAGCACGTTCTCTATTTGTCAAATCAATGACTTGTTGTGCATATTGGCTAATACTTGTTGTTGGTGTTGTCTGTCTTGGTTGCTGCTGAGCTGGTTGTTGTGTTTGTCTGTTCGGTTGTGTTGGTGTTACTTGATTTGGACGTTGATACGCGTTTGGTGCTGGCGTATAAGGTCTTGGTTGCATATACATTCTTTGCTGTTCGGTTAGGGATCGCAAATTTGCCGCGTCTTTCGGATCAATTGGAACAAATTTATAGCGAGCCTCTTGAATCAATATCGCTTTTGTATGCGGATATTGATCGCTTGATAGCGTTGTATGCAAAGCAGAAATGTTTGAACGGTTATTCATATCCATTGCGTTGTTACAACCGACAATGGTCAACAAACTTAAAACAACAATGGATTTCGTCAGTTTCGTTATCATTTGTTCATCCCTCCTTAGCATGTACCATCCTCATGCATCATTAGTTTTTACAGCAATGAGGCAAACTAAAGATGGGAATGGTTGAGAAATGTTTTTTCCTCTTTCTGTTTTTTAAAAATGACAAGATTGTGACAGACAAAATGATGTTTACTTTACATTGAACACAATCTGTAAGCGTTTTAATATTAAGCTATAGCAAGACAAAAATGAAAACGAGGAGGAGAGAACATGGAAAATCAAACAGGTTTTCGTGTTAAAGTGCAACGTTTTGGCGGTTATTTAACTTCCCTCCGAAAGAAGTCTCCCACTTCTAAACGAAGTGAAAGTGGGGGATGAATTTCGGTTAGGTATAGCCTAAAATTGTATCTTTTTTGTGTGTTATGATATAATCAGTTTTAGAAAAATGGAAGGCCATTGTATCAATGAAATTAGACAATAATAACCATTCATTGTTCCTATTGTATTATTATCTTGTGCTGGTTGTAAAATATCGCAGACAAGTGATTGATGATACCATATCTGACTATGCAAAAGATATGTTTGTGAGATTGGGTAAAAATTACAATATTTCCTTGGTCGAATGGAATCACGATATGGACCATGTGCATATTTTGTTCAAAGCACATCCAAATAGTGAATTATCAAAGTTCATCAATGCCTATAAAAGTGCAAGTTCTCGACTGATCAAAAAGCATTTTCCGCAAGTGAAAAGAAAACTGTGGAAAGAATATTTTTGGTCAAGAAGCTTTTGCCTGCTTACAACGGGTGGTGCGCCCATTGAAGTAATAAAAGAATATATAGAAAATCAAGGTATGAAGTGATGTGGTGTCGATATGGCAAACAAAGCCTATCAGTTCCGCCTATACCCAACAAAAGAACAAGAACAACTGCTCGCCAAAACCTTCGGCTGTGTCCGTTTTGTGTATAACAAAATGCTTGAAGAGCGCATACAAATGTTTGAAAAGTCCAAGGACGATCAAGAATCCTTGAAACACCAAACATTTCCGACCCCTGCCAAGTACAAAAAGGAGTTTCCTTGGCTAAAAGAAGTGGACAGCCTTGCGCTGGCAAATGCTCAACTAAATTTGCAGAAAGCGTTTCAACACTTCTTTTCTGGCCGTGCTGGATTTCCCAAGTTCAAAAACCGCAAGGCGAAACAGTCGTACACCACAAATGTGGTAAATGGCAACATCAAGCTTTCAGATGGCTATATCAAGCTGCCCAAACTGAAATGGATCAAGCTCAAGCCACATCGGGAAATTCCTGCCCACCATATCATCAAGTCTTGTACGATCACGAAAACCAAAACAGGAAAATACTATATTTCTATTCTCACAGAGTACGAACATCAACCTGCCCTAAAAGAAGTGCAAACGGTTGT
>NZ_FOJQ01000042.1 GCF_900111795.1 Anoxybacillus pushchinoensis
GGTATTGTCAAAAGTTTTAAAGACATACCCTAAGTTTTTATTGATTTTATGCGGTTTTCGACAAAAAAAGCTTGCCACCCCTGCTGTTTTTGGTACGATTGAGGTAACCACACACCCAATCCAAACAAAGGAGTGACAAGCTTGTTACCTCAATTATTAATCAAATGTCTTCAAATAATCAAGACCCAATATCAAATCATTATTTATTTACTAGGTGTACTTTTTGGAAAGTCCCTCACAGACTGGGATGACGAAGAACCGGTGAATCAATCGTATCAGAAACTCCAAGTCGATGAACTGCCTGTCATCGAAACGCTTCCGCGTTTAGACTATCGTCATCTTCTTGTCGAATACGAACAACAACACGGAAAACCGTTGAAGCCGATCAAGAGGCACGCGAACACGAAAACCACGGTGCCTGATGCATTGACGTGTCCACAGTGCCAAGCGCCATCTAATTATGTGTACGCCAACAACGGAGGTAAAGGGCAGTATCAATGCAAAGTGTGTCGTTGCCGTTTCAACCATCGTAGCCGTTTTGCCAAACAAGTGATTTTTCGGTGCCCACATTGTTTAAAGGCACTCGAGAAAATCAAAGAGCGCAACGATTATTACATCCACAAATGTAAGAATGATGATTGCTCGTTTTACCAAGCAAACTTGCGACAGATGACACCTCAGGAAAAAGAACAGTTTCAACATGCGCCGTATGCCTTTAAAGTTCGATACATTTTCCGTGAGTTTCTCTTTGATTTTCAGCCGTTGGCACCGTCGTCACCGATACAGTCGAAGGTGGATTTGTCGCGTCTTTCCGTGTCTTCGCATACACTCGGACTCATCTTGACGTATCACGTCAACTATGGGCTCTCCGCGCGGAAAACAGCGAGGATCATGAAAGACATTCATGGGTTGTCGATTTCTCATCAGACCGTCATCAACTATGCCAACAGTGTTGCGCTGATCGTCAAACCTTTCATCGATCACTTTCCTTACGAACTGTCTGGTTCTTTTTGCGGCGACGAGACGTATATCCGCGTCAAAGGGTGCTGGCATTACTTGTTTTTTATGTTTGATGCCGTGAAAAAGGTCGTGCTGTCTTACCGGGTCTCTCCACATCGGGATACACTCTCTGCCATCCGTGCGATCGATGATGTTCTCAAGAAACTGCCGTCCATTCCTGAAGATTTGTCTTTTGTCGTCGATGGCAACCCGATCTACTTGTTGGCGCAGCACTTTTTCGCCCAACAAGGGATTTCTTTCGATGTCCGTCAAGTCATCGGGCTGACAAACGAGGATCCTGTGTCCGAGGAATATCGACCACTTAAACAGATCATTGAACGATTCAACCGAACGTTTAAAGGCAACTACCGACCGACTCATGGGTTTGGCGCAGAAGAAGGCTCGGTTTCCTTTGTCACACTCTTTGTGGCGTATTTCAACTTCTTGCGTCCGCATAGCGCGTTAGAAAAACGGGTACCGGTCGTCATCCCAGCATTAGAGAGCCTTCCGCATATGCCGGCACGTTGGGCAAGGCTCATTGTCATGGCTCAAGAGATGTTGACCCAACAAGCTGCATCCTAAGGACGGATTCGGCGGAGCGTACCCTTGACCATCCGAACCTCGCCAAAGGTAAAATCAGGATAGGGCAAGGGCTGCTTTCCTATGCCCTTCTTTTCTGCCCTTGCCCTTACTGACCGTTTTTCTCCTTTGGCGAGTGTTGGTCAAGGGCGAATCCAATTCCACTATCCTCTTTATTTTCCTTCAACAGGTAGACCATGATGACTTTTCATAGATTTTTTGACGCTACCGTTACAATACGTTTGTTTCACAAAATGTTCACAAAAGTTTGCTACAATAATGATAAACATACACGATGGAGGATTCGTACGATGCGCATTCGTCTCTCTATTTTACTCATCATCGTTTTATTGACAAGCTGTACCCCGCAAACGTACACCCCGATCAACCGAGAGCAAGCGGTAGTCGGCGTCGTCAACATAAAAGAACAAAGCTTGTCATTCCTTGATTATAACACGAAAAAGCTGCTTGCAACATGGCCGTTAAAACAACCGATCACAAAAGCCGTTCTTCTTCCTGACGAAGATACGATCATTTTATTCGGACAAGACATGGATGAAATGATCGCTTATACGTTGTCAACAGGAAAAGAAACGAAACGATGGAGCGTACATAAAGGCGTCACAGACGTGCTCGCCACCGAACGGGAGTTGCTCGTTGTCAACGAAAAAAAAGGAACCGTCTCCATCATGACGTTCGATGGGAAAGTGACCGATACGATCCATACAGCTCCATCCCCTTTTGCGATTGTTGAGGACGACAAACATCGGCAATGGATTGTCATTCATTTTAAAGACGGAGCGATCTCATTCATTGATCAGGCGACAAAACGAGTAAAACGAACGGTCGATACGCTCGATTCTGCCGTCATCGGTTTAGTCGTGACCGAAACAGATGAGCTATGGGTCGGCGGACACGGCGGCGGAGCGAACGTTCAACAAGAAGTGTTCGTCCATTCACTAGTCGACGGACGAATGATCGCGCGCGTGCCGGCAAAAACGATGCCTATTCAATTTCTTCAAAGCGACCAATCCATCTACGTTCTTTGCCACGGATCAAACATGTTGTACACGTTTAATCCGAAAACAAAACGTATGATCAACGCACGAGACATCGGCGCAAATCCGTTTGCGATGACAAAAGTAAAGGACGAAATCGCCATTGCGAGCTACGACAGCAATGAACTCGTGTTCGTTGATGACAAGACGCTTAAACAGACGAAAACCGTTCCCGTCGGAAATGGACCATTTTACGTCTTTTTCCGCGATGCAAAGGAGGAATAAATGATGGCAACGATTTTAATTGTCGACGATGAAAAAGAAATGCGCGAGTTGCTTCGCCTTTACTTAGAACAAGAAGGATTTACGTGCGTCGAAGCAGACGATGGCGAAGCGGGGTTAGCGATGCTAGCGAACGCCCACATCGACTTAATTATATTAGATATTATGATGCCGAAGCTCGATGGCTATCGCTTTTGTATGCACGTGCGCGAACGATCGCAAGTGCCAATCATCTTTTTAACGGCACGAAGCGATGAATGGGATCGCGTATACGGATTAAAAATTGGCGCCGATGATTACATCGTCAAGCCGTTTAGTCCAAACGAAGTTGTCGCGCGCGTATATGCGGTGCTCAGACGTACGAAAAGCAGCGCAGAAACACCACCAAAATATGAAGCTGGTCCGATTGCGGTCGATGAAAAAGCGCGAAAAGTAACTGTCAACGGAAAATCGGTTGTATTAACGTTAAAAGAATTTGAGTTGCTCACGTTGTTTTTGAAACATCGCGGCCAAGTGTTTACGCGCGAACAGCTGCTCGATCGCGTCTGGGGCATTCATTACATTGGTAGTACGCGAACAGTTGACACGCACATTAAAACGTTGCGCATTAAATTAGGCGAAGCAGGACAACTCATCCAGACGGTATGGGGAGTGGGATATAAATTTGATGAGAAAATTTAACGCACTTTCACTACAACAAAAAGTATGGCTGACGATTACCGCCTTTTTAATGCTTGCGGTGCTGCTTTTATATGCTGTTGCTGTTTATATATATGAAAACATTTATATCACCAATGTCGAACAACGTTTATTACAAGAAGGAATGAACATTGCCGCAAAATATAAAGGCGGTGCACTCACCGACTCGTTTCGCAACACTGTTTCTATCATCAATGACATATCCGATACGGAAATTGTACTCGTGAACAATCCACGTGAATTAAGCGCCTGCTTGCCGTTTGAAGTCGATCACCATTCAGTCATTAGCGAACAAGAGCGACAACGGCTTCTTGCTGGGGAAACGGTGACGAAAAAAGGATATGAACAGACGTTTGACCGCCACATCGTCGGCATCATCATCCCTTTGTTGGACGAACATCGCCTCATGGGCATTTTATATTTATACGTTCCGCTCGCTTCAATTGAAGAAGTGATAGCGCGCATGCAAACGTTCGTTGCGCTAGGCGGCATTCTTTTTTTATTCATTACGATATTTGTTGGCCGAAAAATTGCGATGCATTTGACAAAACCGTTACAACATATGCAGCAAGCTGCTTACCGCGTGTCGCAAGGCGACTTTTCTGTCCAAGTCGAAGTGGAGACAGAAGATGAAGTCGGACAATTAGCGAAAGCATTCAATCAAATGGCACATGCGCTTGCGAAAGAAGATGAACGAAAAAAAGAATTTTTAGCGAACGTTTCCCATGAATTGCGCACGCCGCTCAGCTATGTGAAAGGATATAGCGAAGCGCTGTTAGACGGCGTCGTCAAAGACGAAGCACAACAAAAAAAATATATGAAACTCATTCACCGCGAAGCAAGCCGCATGCAGCGACTTGTGCGGGATTTGCTTGATTTGGCGCAACTTGAAGGCACGTATCCGCTCGTGCGCACGCCATTTTCGATCGCGCAACTTATAGAAGAGACAGCGGAAAAATATGAACGAATGATGCAAGAAAAACACGTTCACCTTTTGCTCGACCTCGATCACGATTTAGTCGTCGATGGCGATCCAGACCGCATCGAACAAGTGTTGCAAAATTTGCTTGATAACGCTCTGCGCTACACTCCTTCCGGCGGCAACATAACGGTGCGCACAACGAAACGAGACACGATGTGTGAACTCACCATCGCCGATTGTGGACAAGGCATGTCAAAACAAGATCTCGAACGGCTCGGCGAACGATTTTTCCGCACCGACCGCTCCCGCTCGCGCGAACACGGCGGCACAGGTCTCGGCATTGCGATCGTCAAACAAATCGTCAAACTGCACGGCGGCTTCATTCATTTTGAAAGCGAACGCGGAAAAGGAACGACAGTATACGTGCAATTGCCGCTATACGATGCGATATAGTTATGGTCAAAACTACAGATAAGTTGACGAAGCTCATATAACTGCCCGTAGCGGCAGTTTTTTTATCATTTCTAAAAAATTTTTTAAAAAAGGACTTGAAAGTCAAAAAAGGTCAAATTATAATAAAGACAGAAAGATCAAATATAGTCAAAGTCAAAAAAGGAGGGTTGGTGCCTATGATGTGCCAAGTATGTAAACAAAATCAAGCAACGATCTTTTTGCATGTGCAAGTAAACGACGAAAAACAACAAGTACAACTTTGCGAAACGTGCTATGCAAAACAAAAACAACCATTGAAAGTGCCAGCAGGATTCCACTTCGATCGTTTCGATCAATTGTTCTCCAACTTTTTCGCACCGCTGACTAACGAAGCCGTTTCCCATGTCCAACAACAAGAACAACAACCGAAACGAAACGGATTGCTTGATCAATTCGGTCGCAACTTAACGCAATTAGCGAAAGCCGGACTCATTGATCCTGTCATCGGACGCGATAAAGAAATAGAACGCGTCATCGAAATTTTAAATCGTCGCAATAAAAACAATCCGGTACTCATCGGTGAACCAGGTGTCGGTAAAACGGCGATCGTGGAAGGATTGGCGTTGAAAATCGTCGAAGGAGCTGTTCCTGCAAAACTATTAAACAAAGAAGTGTACGTGCTTGACGTCGCTTCATTAGTTGCCAACACAGGCATTCGCGGTCAATTTGAAGAGCGGATGAAACAGCTCATTGCTGAATTGCAACAACGGAAAAACGTTATCTTATTCATCGACGAAATTCACTTACTCGTCGGAGCTGGATCGGCAGAAGGTTCGATGGACGCAAGCAACATATTAAAACCGACGCTTGCTCGCGGTGAACTTCAAATCATTGGGGCAACAACGTTAAAAGAATACCGCCATATTGAAAAAGATGCCGCGCTTGAACGTCGCTTCCAACCGGTCATCGTTCACGAGCCGACGATCGAACAAGCTATTCACATTTTAAAAGGCATTCAGCCAAAATACGAACAATTCCATCAAGTGAAATATACAGATGAAGCGATTCACGCCTGCGTCACATTGTCACATCGCTACATTCAAGATCGTTTCCTTCCTGACAAAGCGATCGACTTGTTAGATGAAGCTGGGTCTAAAGTAAGCTTACAAACGATGCCGACAAATAAAGAAGCGATCGAACAACGTCTTGAACAAATAAGAAAAGAAAAAGAACAAGCTGCGCAACAAGAAAACTACGAACTTGCGGCGAAACTGCGCACGGAAGAATTGCAGCTTGAAAAACAACTGCAACAAAACGGACAAGCGGAACAACCTACTGTTGATGTCATGCACATTCAACAAATCATTGAAGAAAAAACAGGCATTCCAGTCGGCAAATTACAGGCAGATGAACAAACGAAAATGAAACATTTAGAAGAAAACTTAGCGAAAAAAGTGATCGGTCAAGAAGAAGCGGTGAAAAAAATCGCTAAAGCGATCCGCAGAAGCCGCGCAGGCTTAAAAGCGAAAAACCGTCCGATCGGTTCATTCTTATTCGTCGGTCCGACTGGCGTTGGTAAAACAGAATTGTCGAAGACGCTTGCAGAACAATTATTCGGCTCAAAAGATGCGATGATTCGTTTAGATATGAGCGAATATATGGAAAAACATGCGGTCGCCAAACTGATCGGTGCACCTCCTGGCTATGTCGGTCATGAGGAAGCTGGGCAATTGACGGAAAAAGTGCGCCGCAACCCTTATAGCATCATTTTGCTTGATGAAATGGAAAAAGCGCATCCAGACGTTCAACATATGTTCCTACAAATTTTAGAAGATGGTCGTTTAACAGATAGCCAAGGTCGCACCGTCAGCTTTAAAGATACGGTCATCATCATGACATCAAACGCCGGTACAAACGGCCAAGGCGACTTGCTTCAACGCCTCAGCCTATACTTTAAGCCGGAATTTTTAAACCGTCTCGATGCGATCATTGAATTTAAACCGCTTGAAAAAGCACATATGCTGCAAATTGTTGACCTGATGCTTCATGAATTGCAACGTACACTCGCGGAACAACACGTCACGATGACTATTAGCGACAAAGCGAAAGAAAAATTAGCTGAGCTCGGCTACCATCCAACGTTTGGCGCTCGTCCGCTCCGCCGCGTCATTCAAGAACATATCGAAGACCAAATTGCCGACGTGTTGCTTGATACGCAAGATGTGCGCACGATTCATATCGATGTCGAAGGCGACCGCATCGTCGTTGCAACGAAACAAGCCTAATCCGCGCATGGATTAGGCTTTTAATCCATTAAAAATTTTTTTCATTGACGAAACAAATATATTTTTGTACGATAGTAACGTCAATTGCATACGAAATCTTTCTCGTCAACTAAGATGAGATAGAGGTCGCGGCAAATAATAGTAGTTTCATCGAGGCGCAGAGACGCCGATGAAGTGGAATGAAAGGATTTGTCGCCGAAGTTTATAGCGTGCTCTGGCGCTATAAGCTGGGCCTGTTGTCGAATAGGCGCAGGACTGTCATCGCGCATGCGGTGGAGAGCTATCGATCTTAAGTTTGATGCGGATGTGTCATATATTGTGCACCCGTTGAAAACTTAGGGTGCACTTTTTTGTTTTTCGTATGACAACAGCCCTCCGCCCGCCTGCGTCGCCATAATCATGAATGAAAGGATGACAAACATGAAACAACAACAACTCGGGTTTTGGTTATTGACAGCGCTCGTTGTCGGCAATATGGTCGGATCGGGCATTTTTATGCTTCCGCGCTCGCTTGCTGAGGCGGCAAGCCCCGCCGGCGTGCTGCTCGGATGGCTAATCACAGGGGCTGGCGTGCTCACGATCGCCATCATTTTTGGCAATTTAGCTATTCGTAAACCGGAATTAAACGGCGGACCGCAAATTTACGCGAAGGAACTGTTTCCGAAAGGTTCAAAAGCATCCATTTTATCCGGTTTTATGGCTTCTTGGGGCTATTGGATCGGCAACGTCGCTGGAAACGTTGCGATCATTACGACGTTTGCTAGTTATTTATCGACGTTTTTCCCTATTTTAACGAGCGGACATGTCGTGTTTTCCATCGGTTCATTTACGTTAAAACTTGGACATTTGCTGACGTTTCTCGTTTGTACGTCGCTTTTATGGGTGATGCATACAATTATTTTGCAAGGGGTAGAAAGTGCTGGGAAATTAAACTTTTTAGCAACGGCAACGAAAGTGCTCGGCTTTTTCCTTTTTATTATCATCGGATTGTTTGCATTTGAAAAAAGTTATGTTGATCCGTTTATTGCCCCGCGCTACGATGAAGCTGGCCATACGCTCGGTCTTCTTTCGCAAATCAACAACGTTGCGTTAAGTACGCTTTGGGCATTTATCGGCATTGAATCAGCGATCGTATTCGCCTCACGGGCGCGTAAACAAAGCGACGTAAAGCGCGCAACAATCGCCGGTTTATTGATCGCCTTAGCCATTTACATCGGCATTAGCGTGCTCGTCATGGGCATGTTAAAGCAAGATGTGCTCATTCAATCGGAAAAGCCGCTCGTTGATGCGATCGGCACAGTGTTAGGCCCGATCGGATCGCAGCTGTTAGCTGGACTCGGTTTAATTAGCTTAATCGGTTCGACGCTCGGCTGGATTTTTTTAAGTGCAGAAGTACCGTATCAAGCAGCGAAACAAGGGTTGTTTCTGCGCGCCTTTTTACAAGAAAACGAAAAAAGCATGCCGCGCTTTTCTTTACTTGTTTCAAACATGATTTCGCAACTATTTATTTTTTCAACAATTTCAAACTCGATGGCGGCCGCGTTTGATTTTGTCATTTACATTGCGACGTTATCATATCTCGTTCCGTATGTCATTGCCTCGACGTTCCAGTTTAAGCTCGTCTGGACAGGCGAAACGTATGTGACGATGAAAGAGCGAATGACAGACGGTGTGATCGCTCTACTTGCGACGATGTATTCCATTTGGCTCGTCAAAGCAGGAACGGCCGATATGAAAACATTTTTGCTCGGCGTCGCCTTGCTTGCAAGCAGCTTGTTGTTTTATCCGCTACTTCTTAAACAACAAAGCGAACATAAAACGAAACAAAAACAATCTGCATAACAAAACCCCCGTCCATTTGGCGGGGTTTTTTCATTTTCTCAGTCTTTTTTTCATCTTTATGTTATAATATTCCTTGAATTTTGTTTTGTTGAGGGAGCATATATGGGGAGAGAGAGAACAAGGCGGTGGCTGTACATATTGCTCGTAATTGTCCCATGTTTGATCGGGAGCGTGTGGATTGTACGTTGGCAAGACGAACAGCTACAACGGCAACAGTTAGAAGAGACGCGCATGTTTGCGAACATACATAGAAACGATTTAGATCGCTTTCTTGCGGAAACGACGGCTCGGCTTGAAACATTAGCGCTCGTGATAAGCAAACATACAGACATAAAAGAAAACATACACGATGTAATGAAGCAAATGGAAAAACAAGACGTTCGCTTTGAGCGCATTTCGTTTTTTTCCGAAAGTACGAGTCCGGCGATGCAACTAGCAGAAGCAATAAAGCAGCCGATGTTTACCGACGATAAGACGGCAACGATCGTGACACCGATCATTGATGAACAAACGAAGCGAGCGATCGGTTTTTTAGTCGCAACGTTGCGGACAGATTATATGAAGCAGCGCATGGAAATCATCTATCCACAAGCTTCGTTTCGCTTGTATGATGAAAAAGGAAACGAACTGTTCAGCGCAAACAATCTTCGCGCATCGGAAGAAACCGTCGTCGTTCATTTAAATCAAGCACCGTGGCTGATCGAGGCGAACGTGCCGCCCGTCGCTAACAAACAACGGGTGCAGGCGGCGCTTCCGTACGTGTTTACGTTCATTGTTGCGGTTCATATGATTTGGTTATTTATTCAATATTGGTTATTGAAGCGGCGAACGATGATGGAACGAATGGAAACAGAAGCGCAAAAACTTGAATTAGTCGGCACGCTTGCAGCAAGTACCGCCCACGAAATTCGCAACCCGCTCGCCGGCATTAAAGGATTTATCCAATTGTTGAGTGAAAAACATAAAGATACCGAATCACAACTTTATTTTTCGGTCATTCAAAACGAAATTACACGCATTAACGACATCGTCAATGAGTTTTTAATTCTCGGCAAACCAACGGTGCAAAAGTTTGAAACGTGCGATTTGAACGATATCGTTTTAAGCATTCATCCAATTATTGAATCGCAAGCGCATTTGCATAACGTCGTGTATTCGTTGCAATGCGCTCGCGTACCTTTACCTATTCGCTGTTATAAAGACCATTTAAAACAAGTCGTGTTAAACTTAGCGAAAAACGCGATCGAAGCGATGTCAAGCGGCGGACAGCTTACCATTTCGCTTGCAAAACAAGACGGCTGGGCACTGTTGCACGTTTCCGACACCGGCAGCGGCATACCGAAACATGTCAAAGATAAATTGTTTCAACCGTTTGTCACATCGAAGCAAACGGGAACAGGACTCGGGCTCGTCGTATGTAAACGAATCGTTGACATGCATGAAGGAGCGATCGACATTCATAGTATAGAAAATAAAGGAACGACGATTACCGTTCGTCTTCCTTTGCGACAGGAGGTAGGATGATGATTGATATGCTGATCGGAAGCACGTTATCCGCGCTAGCAACGGGTGCTGGCGCGATTCCCATTTTATTTTTATCGCGCTCCCTTACGCACCAATGGCGCGATATGTTGCTTGCGTTTACCGCTGGAGTCATGATGGCAGCGTCCATGCTTGGCCTCATTCCTGAAGCGCTATCTTCAGGAACGTTTCTCTCGCTTGTGGTTGGACTATGCATAGGCGTATTGACGTTAACGCTTCTTGAAAAAATGGTACCGCATATTGATTTAGCGCATACTGAAAGCAGCATAGCTATTGATAAAAAATCGCTCCTTGTGCTCGCCGCCATTACGCTCCATAACATCCCAGAAGGACTGTCAGTTGGCGTGAGCTACGCCGCTGGAGAAGGGAGCGAAATCGGCAACTTAATCGCCTTAGCGATCGGCTTTCAAAACGCTCCAGAAGGATTGCTCGTTGCGCTTTTTTTATTTAATCAACGCATTTCAAAAGGAAAAGCGTTTTTGATGGCGACCGGGACGGGAATGATCGAACTTGTCGCTTCCGTCATCGGTTTTTATTTAACGTCTGTCGTCGATGCGCTCGTTCCGTACGGATTAGCGTTTGCAGCTGGCGCGATGTTGTTTATCATTTATAAAGAGCTCATTCCTGAAAGCCATGGCGACGGAAACGAACAATCGTCCACGTATGCCTTTATTATCGGATTGTTGCTGATGGTCTTTTTAATCGAAACGTTTTAAAGGATGAGGTTCATGTCGAAATACTATATGCTTCTTTTATTAACAAGCGCACTATGGGGAGGCAACTTTGTCGCAAGCAAACTGCTCGTGCCGCACGCCTCCCCCCTTTCATTAACGTTTATGCGCTGGACGATCGCAGTTCTTTTTTTATTTCCGATCGTATTAAAAAAAGAACGGTCCGTTCGCCTGCAAAAACGCGGCATTATCCCGCTTATTGCGATGGGCATGACAGGCGTCGTATTATTTAACGTTCTTATGTTTCAGGCGCTTCGCTACACATCGGCCGATCACGTCGGGCTCATCTCAACGTTAAATCCGATGGCGATTGCGCTTGTTGCTTACGTCGTATACCGTGAGAAACTGACGATGAGACAATGGTTAGCCATGACCGTCTCCCTTATCGGCGTCCTTTTATTTATGACGCACGGACAGCTTCATCGCGTGCTACACGTCAATATCGGCGATGTATGGATGATCGCTGCCGTCATCGTTTGGGGCATCTACTCCGCATGCGCAAAAGCGGCCATGAAATGGTATTCTCCGCTTGCGGCGACGTTTTGGTCAGGCGTCTTTGGCGTCGTTGGATTGTTGCCATTTGTATCTTCCTTTTCCGTTCATCACGTAAACGTCTCGTTTTTGCTTGCGCTCATCTATACGAGCATCGGGGCGACAGTGCTTGCGATGTTTCTTTGGAACGTCGGCGTGAAACAAGTCGGTGCCACAACAGCAGGGATGTTTTTAAATTTTAATCCGCTTTTTACCGCATTGTTTGCATACATATTGCTTCATGAAACGTTAACGGTGGCACAATGGATCGGTTCGTTCATTACGATCTCAGGCGTTGTGCTGTTTACAAAAAAATAGAGTGAGGCGCTTGCCCCACTCCATTTTTTACATTCAAACAACCATACTGTACAATCACACTTCTTCTATCAACTGCTTTACTTCTTCTTCCGAAAGTTCAGTCATATACGCAATCTCTTTCACATCTATCCCCTTTCTCGCTATCGCTTGTACAATGTGCTTCATTCCTTGCTTTCTCCCTTTTTCAAGCGCTTTTCGTTCGTACGAGATCATCAACTCCATCACCTGTTCTTTTTCTTTCGCTTCCATTTCATTCACCTCGCTTCGTAGTTGTTGTTCTTCTTCGTCTGATAGTTTCACATATGTTTCAAAAAAACCGAATAGCAGCCGTTGTTTTGCTTCGTCTAGTTCCATGCGCACTAGCATGCGTAAAAATTGTTTTTTCATCTCAACTCTTTCATTTTCAGTATACCCCATCTTGCTTAACAAAGCAGCAGCGATCGGGTTGTCTTGCTGAATGTAGTTTCGCCAATGCTTTTTGCGCAGTTCGATCGTGAAAAATTGAAAGTGAAGGATTTGACCAAAAGGAAACGGTAACGTAAATGTAGATGGCTCATTGCGGACTGTGTCATAGCTAAATAGTGCGATAGGTACGATCGGTTTACGATATTTTTCATACAAACGACTAAAGTAAATAAACATGCGTTCCGGAAACGATAGCTGGACGTAACTTTGATTTTCGATATGCACGATGACAAGCCCGTCTTCGCCTTTCAGCTTCGTTTCGACAAGCAGATCTACGCGATACTTTTCCCCTGCCGTTACATCGGTAAACAGCTCTTCTGATAAAAACGACAAATGGCGAAAATCGATATGCTCATGCATCGTCGGAAAAAAAAGAAGAATAAACTCCTCAAAAAATGTTTGAATGAGCTCTTTAAACAAACGATCGTGGTCAATGGACATACATTCACCTCCCATTCGATTGTTTCAATCGTTTTATTCGGTAAAATGAATCAAATTCCTGCTGCCATTACACACTAAAATAGAAGGGGTGCTATTCCCCTTCTTTTTCTACGTATGGATGTGCCACCCATCCGGATGGATCGATAAATAAACGAACGGCAACGACTTGGCGATCGTCCATTAACGTGAAGAAATGCGGATTTCCTTCTGGTACGGAAATAACGTCGCCTGCCTCTAGTTCAACGTCAAAATAACCTGTTTGTTCATCGCCCTTAATGACGAAAATGCCATGACCAGCGACGATCGCCCGCACTTCATCTTCCGTATGTGTATGCACTTGTTCAAATTTTTTCAACAACTCTTCTAAATTTGGCGTTTGTTCACAAAGCGCCACGACGTCCCACGTTTTATAGCCTCTCCGCTTCGCTAAATCTTCAATTTCCGTCTGAAACGTCGCTAAAATATGCGCCTTTTCTTCATCTGTTAATACAAACTTGTTTTGTAAATGAGCAGGAAGTTTGCTTGCATCCCACCGTTCATACAACACCCCTTGGTTGTTTAAAAACGCCGCAACGTTTTCTTTTCCTTCAATGACTTCCCCTGTGTTTCGCACTTTAATGACTGCCATACATATTTTCCCCCTTATCGTTTAATAAGCAATAATTTCACATGATATTGACATAAAAACTCGCACGCTTCTAAAAACTTTTTCGCCTCAAACACATCTTTTCCCCAAACGGTAATGCCGTGGTTGCGAATAAGCACCGCACCGGCATCTCCATGGACATGGTCAGCGAACGCTTTTGCTAACGTCGGAATATGGGCGAAATTCGGAATAATCGGAATGCGAAATTGCGCATCTTCCTCCCATAATCCGAACGCTTTAATTATTTCTTGATTCGAAAAGACGACTTCCCCTTCGTCACCGTACAGTTCTGAAACGATATTGTTGTCGACCGTATGCACGTGCAAAACGCAACCGGCGTTCGTTTTGTTGTAAATTTCAACGTGAAGAAGCGTCTCCGCCGACGGCTTTACATGCGTCGCTTCCGCCGGTCGTCCGTCAGCATCGACGAGTAAAAAATCTTCTTTCGTCTCTTTTCGCTTATCTTTTCCGCTTGCGGTCACGAGAAACGTGAGCGGCTCATCGCTCACTTTCAGCGACAAATTGCCGCTTGTTGCCATAAACCAGTCGCGCGTCGCTAGCTCTCGTTTGACTTCCGCTAGCTCTTCCCATTTCTCTTTCATACAATCACCTCGCTCTCTTTTAATACATGAATGACGTCATAAAACGTCGTAAACGGCGTATGCGGTAAGTTTAGCTCACGGCATTTTTCAAGTAAAAAGTCGCGCGCGATGACGTGATCGGCTCGTTTTGCTGCCGCTAAATCGGTAATGGAATCGCCGATGACGATCGTTTTCGCCCCTTTTGGCGCAAGTTTACGAAGAAGCGACGGCTTGCAGCAGCCGCAACCGTTTTGGCAATATTCATCGCACGCATGCGGCCACGTAATGCGAATCGTATCGCCGCTAAAATCGGCGCTGTTACAATAAATGCGCTCTTTTTCAACGAGCCCGTCAAGCAGCGGATAGACGAAAAAGTCGATGCCGCCGCTGACGATATAAAGCGGAATTTGTCGCTCGTTCGTAAACGCGACAAACTCAGAAAATCCGTCGCGAATGCGCGCGGTGCGCAGTAAAAACTGCACGATATGTTCTTTCAACGTTGTCGGCAAAAGCGAAAACATGCGCCCGACTCCTTCCTGCACCGTACATGCCTGCGCCAATATATCGTCTTTGATCGCTTCCCACTCCGGCGGAGCAAACTGTTTCATTAAAGCAATAATGTTATCGTTTAACGTAATCGTCCCATCAAAATCGCAAAAAATGATCGGCTTCATCATGCGCTCCCCCATAAATCAAGCGCTTGTTTTAACGCTTCGTTTTCCGTCGCAGCCTCATGAAGCGAACGCCCAGAAAGCACCGCTTCCACCGCGGCGCGAAACGCTTGCCCGCCACCGACAGCGCCTTGCGGATGTCCGTGCACTCCACCGCCTGCGTTAATGACACAATCGATGCCAAAGTCGCGCATAAGAAGCGGCACAAGCCCTGGATGAATGCCGGCAGATGGAACAGGGAATGCGCGTAAAAACAAATCTTCTTTCGTCAACTCCTCAGAAATGGCGAGCGCCTGTTGCTTTTCAAGCGCAACGCTTCCGTACGGCGATGGAAAGAGCGAAAAATCCGCCCCTGCCATGCGCAACAATTTCCCAAGTAAAAGCGCATAACTGACGCCATACACGTGCGACGAAGCGATCGCTCCGCTAAACGACGGATGCGCCATAATCGGCAAACGAATGTCATCATCTTCACGAAGCGCTTGCAACACATCAAGCCCATATGTAAACACGTTAAACAATAATACGTCCGCGCCAAGTTCTGCCGCGCGCCTTGCTTTGTCTTTTAGTTCAAACGTTTTGCCTGTCAAATTTACCGCATATAACGTCCGATGCCCTGTTTGTTCGTACACGTCTTGTAACGCTTGTTTTCCTGCGACGATCCGTTTTTCAAAAGGGGTAAGGTCGTTATCAAACAAAATTTCATCGTCTTTGACGAGATCGACGCCGCCAAGCGCTTGCAGTTTTAATTGTTCGGTGACGTATTGTAAATCACGCCCAATGACCGCTTTAAAAATGCTCATCACAAGCGGACGGTCAAAGACGCCAAGCTTTTCGCGAATGCCGTCCATGCCAAAGCGTGGGCCGGGAAATGCCCGTTTTAATTCATCAGAAAACGTAAGATCAACGAGTTTAATCGTTCCATCAAGCGACAACTTCCCGAACGTCGTCGTCAAAATCGCTGGAAAATCGGCGCTAAAATTGACGCTCGGATACGAAATGCGCACGAGCGCCCGTTTAAGCCGCTTCCCGAAATACGTATTGACGCGCTCGTCTTCGTCCAGCTGTTCGATACAGTCGACGATGCCTTTATGCTTTTTTAACTGCTCTTGTTCAAGCTGCGGCAAATCGGTCCACGAACCGACAGTGAGCCCAAGCGCGATTCCTTCCGCTTTTTTCGCCAAATCTTTGTCATCATGAATCAAATACGTTGCGGTAATCATACTCCCACTCCTTTACAAATAAAAAACCTCTTCATAAGAAGAGGTTCGATCAGTCGTCTCTTCTTATCTCTCAGCGATTGCTGCGAGAATTAGCACCGTGCTTAACAGCTGTTAAGTCGGTTGCCGGGCTTCATCGGGCTCGTCCCTCCGCCTACTCTTGATAAGAATTCGCAATGTATATATTTTTTGAACAGTTCGTTTTTCGTAAATGTAATTCGAATTATGCCAGCACTTTCTCCATTTGTCAATCATTTTTTAAAAAAGTTGCAACCGTCCGATTCGTTCCGCTGCTTCTTTTAGCCGTTCTTCACTCGTCAATAGCCCTACGCGCACGTAGCCTTCCCCATGTTCCCCAAAACCGATGCCCGGTGCGACCGCCACATGCGCTTGATTAAGCAAAAGGTCAGCAAACGTCTCAGACGTATATCCTTTTGGCACCGGAAGCCAAGCGAAAAACGAACCTGAAGGGGCTTGCACGTCCCACCCGATTTCACGAATCGCATGAATAAACGTATTGCGCCGCGATTCATACGTCGCCACAAGCTCATAGACGCATTGTTGCGACTGTAAAAGAGCTACCGCCGCCGCTTCTTGAATAGCACCGAACATGCTCACATACAAATGGTCTTGCAGCACATTGATCGCTTCAATCATGCTTTCGTTACCAACAGCAAAGCCGATGCGCCATCCTGCCATATTGTACGTTTTTGAAAACGTATAAATTTCAATGCCGACTTCTTTCGCCCCTTCTGTTTGCAAAAAGCTGATCGGCTTTTTCCCATCAAAACCGATCGCCCCGTACGCAAAATCGTGCACGACACCAACCCCGTATTTTTGTGCGAACGAAACTGTTTCAGCAAAAAACGATTGTGTTGCCGTCGCGCCTGTCGGGTTGTTCGGATAGTTTAAAAACATAAGTTTTGCTTGTTTTACGACACGTTCGTCCAACTCCTCATAATTAGGCAAAAAATTGTTTTCCGCTCGCAGCGGCATCATTTCCATGCGCGCTCGCGCGAGCACAACGCCCGACCAATAATCTGGGTATCCAGGATCAGGAACGAGCACAACATCGCCTGGGTTTAATAAACAAAGCGGCATTTCGACTAGCCCAGCTTTTCCGCCAAATAAAATGGCGACTTCTTTTTCCGGATCAATCGTTACCCCATATTCGCGCTTATAAAATGTCGCCACCGCCTCTTTTAAAAACGAATAGCCGCGAAATGGCGAATATTTATGATATGTCGGGTTGGCAGCCGCTTGCTGAAGCGCGGCAACAATATGCGGAGGCGTCGGCTGATCCGGGTTTCCTTGTCCTAAATTAATAACATCTCTTCCTTCAGCAATGACCGCATGTACTTTTTGGACGAGCGAAGCGAAAAATTGCTTCGGTAGTTGCTGTAACAAGTTCGATTGCGGAAATGTCGTCATTTTTCCCACCTACTTCACAAAAAGGTTGAAATTCTAGTCAAACATCATATATTGTAAAAATCAAAATGTAAAGAAAATTTTTTCGAGGTCAACAACCCAACGACTAAAGTCATGGGCTTGTAAGCCCCATGTTGACCAGACCAAGGCTTGAAACAGAGCCTACGTTATAGATGTCATGACACGTTCGGGTGCTTCTCCAGCCCGTTCCTCTGTCGTGCAAGGTTAAACAAGCGTGGTGGGTAGCGCTAGTGTCTTGCACATAACAAGCATCTATAACATGGTCGAGGAGAATATGACCTGCTTTATGCAGAGGAAAGGGGAGAACCCTATGGTTTTTGTGTTAGACACAAACAAACGTCCGCTTGCTCCTTGTCACGAAGCAGTTGCAAGAAAGCTGTTGAAACAAGGGAAGGCGGCGATTTACAGGCGATTTCCA
>NZ_FOJQ01000038.1 GCF_900111795.1 Anoxybacillus pushchinoensis
GTGGAGCATATCATTCCAAAATCGAGAGGTGGAACAGACCGAGTGGATAACCTATGTCTTGCCTGTCATGACTGTAATCAGCGCAAAGGAAGTAAGACAGCAGAAGAATTCGGGTATCCGCACATTCAAAAGCAAGTCAAAGAAACATTAAAGGATACAAGTGCTATCAACTCGACAAGATGGAAAGCGTATGAAGTGTTAAAGCAGACAGGATTAGATGTCGAGTGTGGAACAGGTGCACGAACAAAAATGAATCGTATTCGTTTAGACTTGCCGAAAACACACTATTTTGACGCTTGTTGCGTGGGAGAAAGCACAACAAATCACTTATATTTCAAAACAAAAGAAGTGTTATTTATCAAGGCAAAAGGGCGTGGTAGTCGCTCTCGTACAAACCTAGATAGATATGGCTTCCCAAGAGGTTATCTTGCAAGACAAAAATTCTTCTTTGGCTTCCAAACAGGGGACATGGTTAAGGCTGTTATCCCAAGAGGGAAATATCAAGGCGTTTGGTTTGGCGAAGTAGCATGCAGAAAGACTGGAAGTTTCGACATTAAAGGCAAGGACGGAAAGCGTATCGCACAAGGAATAAATTATAGATATGTCCAAGTCATTCAGCGATTTGACGGATATGCTTATGGAAAGGGGGTGGCGGAACTTGCGTAAGGCAATTCCTCCCCGTGCCTAAAGGCAGGGGCTTCCTTGCGTAAGTTTCGTGATGGATAATGGTTCATTTCGTGTAACCGGCGATGTCGAATTAATTGACATGGAAGGAAACAAGTTTGAAACAAAAGAAACGTTTTCTCTCTGTCGTTGTGGGCTCTCACAAAACATGCCGTTTTGTGATGCAGCCCATAAAGGAAAATTTCAATCGGTCGTTCGCGCCCCGAAAAACGAATAAGCCCGGCTTTTATTCCGGGCTTTTTTATTTTTTAGCGCTCAACCAGTGACATGCGCGGATTCAATATTTGATTTGGACTTTTTAATTGAAAACACCCTGCTCCATCGACAACGTCAAGCGTCATTTGATCATCGAAAAAAATGAGCTGATGTTTTTCCATCCAAATGGGCATATCGTTTGTTTCAATCTCCACATCATGTTCGTCTAATTGATCGACAAGCAGTAACATAGGTACTCCGTTTACGGCACATCCGCAACCATCTGTATCGTATATAAGTTTCACATGTTTATTTCCTTGAACACGACGAAGTTGTTCGATCGCTCGTTCCGTGATCGTGATTTTCACCATTTACACCTCGCTTACTTTTTTAAAAATGCTTGTTTGCCGATTTTTTCAATGAGCGATGGAAATAGTTGATATATACGACTTCCCATATGCATCCAAAACGGCAAGTTCACTTCGCGCGTAGGGGTAAGCATCACATCAACGACGCGCTTTGCGACAAATTCCGGGCGAAGCATCCATCGTTTCACATTTTTCACATATTCTCCGGACGTATCAGCAACGGTAAAAAAGTTCGTTTCGATCGGTCCAGGGTTTACAGCTGTCACATAAATGCCATACATGGACGCTTCCATTCGTAAACTATTTGTAAATCCGAGCACAGCATGTTTTGTCGCCGCATATACGCTCGATTTCGGCGTGGCAATTTTTCCTGCTTGCGATGCGATATTAATAATATGACCCGATCGTTTTTCCATCATATGCGCATACACTTTTTTCGTACAAGCGATCAATCCGAGCACATTGACATCAAACATTTGCTTCGCTTCCGAAAGATCAATCTGTTCAACATATCGAAATACGCCGAAACCAGCATTATTGACAAGAATATGGACATCGATCGAGGTGAGCAAGCGATCAAATACATCGTCTACTTCTTTTACGTTACTAACATCTAATTGCTCATATAGGCAAGAAATACTGTACGTTTGTTCAATCTGTTGCGCAATTTGCGCTAGCTTTTCTTTTGAACGTGCGAGCAATACAGGTATTCCTCCGCGTTTAGCTGCTTCGTATGCGATTTGCTCACCGATGCCACTCGATGCTCCTGTAATAACAACGTATTTCCCTTTCAGTTTCATGATCTCACCGCTTCGTACATATATATTTGATCAACTTTTTCTTTTTTCACTGCACCTATCGCCTCTAAATAGTCCAGTTGGCCAATCGTTTCAGACATCGTCAACAAAAACTCTCGCTCATATACAGTCGGGAAAAGTGATCGACATACGTCAAATACCGTCATCGGCTTTTCATTCAACAGTTGCCACACGTACTGTGCACGTTCTTTTTGTTTTTCAAGCCGCTTGTCAATAAGCGGTGCGACATCCGTCACATCTTCCCCATGTCCCGTAACAATTGTTGTAATGTCGTACTGGAGTAGTTTTTTTAATGAATCATTATATTGCAAAAGTGGCTTCGGTCGTTCCTTTTCACCAATCTCAGGTGGTTCTAACAGCGGATTGGATGAAATCGCTGCTAGCAAATGGTCGCCTCCGATCATCACACCGTCCGCTTCACGATACAACACGATGTGACTTTGCGCATGACCTGGCGTTTCGATGACCGTCCAACCTTCAATCATATCCCCTTCTTTTACTTCTTGTGTGAGCGAGCGCTCGCACGAAAAGCGAAGAGAACGCCGAAAGTTTCCTAGTTTCGTCACACCCTCTTCACCAACGCCACACTCGATTAAAAATTGTTCGAAATATTGTTGGTGCCACGAAAAAAAAGCAGCATCTTTCGCAATCCAAGGCGCAGCTTTGCGATGCCCGATAACAGGAAGTGACGGCGGCAAATAATCAAGCAAACCGACGTGATCTGGATGGTGGTGCGTAATGATGACTTGTTCAATATCTGTCGGTTGGTAGCCGATGTTCTGCAATTCACGAACGAAAACGTTCCATGCTTCCTCCGTTTTCACCCCAGCATCAACGAGCGTTAATCGTTCTCCTTCAAGGATATACATATTCACATCCCCAACGGCAAATGGCGTTGGAACGACAATGCGATGCAACTGTTCCATCGTTCTAGCTCCTTCATTATATCATCATAATTTTCCGTCTCGTCTGTTTATCAGTTTACACTTATTTTTTCTATTTGTCATTTATTTTTATTTATTTATTAAAAAATTCAGAAAGTAATTAGACGAAACCTATTGACAACACGCTCGTTTTTCATGCATAATTGCAAGCAAATCATATATGTGCGAAGCGATGAATAGGGCCAGTACATGATAAATGGTAACAAGAGAGTGAAACCCGTAGGCTGAAAGGTTTCATTACCCTCTTTATCATGGAACCTACCCTATGAGCTGTTAGGCAAACCTAACCGTCTTGCCGACGATACCGGCACAAAAGGTGGGCACAACTTGTGCCAACAAAGGTGGTACCGCGGAAACGAAAGACCTTTCCGTCCTTTATCGGACGAAAGGTCTTTTTATTTTGGAGATAATGAGCTAAGGAGGTTAAAAAAATGACGATCACGTTTCTCGGAGCAGGATCGATGGCAGAAGCGCTTATTTCAGGAGTTATACAAACGCTATATGAACCAAAGCAAATGATCGTAACGAATCGCTCGCGCATGGAACGACTAACGTATTTGCAACAAACGTATGGGGTGCGAACGGAAACGAATAAAGAACAAGCAGTAAAAGAAGCTGATATTATCATTTTAGCCATGAAACCAAAAGATGTTGCGGAAAGTCTTACGCCAATCGCACATGCTTTTTGTGAACAACAGCTTATTATTTCATTGCTTGCAGGAGTGACGACCGATACAATTACATCGCTAATCGGGAAACAAATCCCGGTCATTCGCGCCATGCCGAATACATCCGCAGCCATCGGACAATCTGCCACAGCATTAGCGCAAGGGGCATATGCAACCGACGAACATATGCGCATCGCAAAAACGTTATTTGAAACGGTCGGAATTGTGACGATTGTTGATGAAAAGCACTTGCATGCTGTGACAGGGTTATCTGGTAGCGGACCTGCTTACGTGTATTATTTAGTGGAGGCAATGGAAAAAGCGGCCGATGAAATTGGGCTTGAGCGTGATATTGCGAAAGAGCTCATTTTACAAACGATTATCGGCGCCGCCCATATGTTAAAAGCGTCGAACAAACATCCTTCCATTTTACGAAAAGAAGTCACAAGCCCAGGAGGGACGACTGAAGCAGGCATCAGCGTGCTCGAGCAATACCGCTATCAAGAAGCGATGATTGCTTGCATTAAACGAGCGACCGAACGTTCAAAAGAACTCGGTGAGGCACTGCTTTCCTCCGTTCAATAAAGCAAATTGTTTTTCTTTTCCAAACGGACGTGGTATCATTCGTAATGAAAGATACGACGGGAGGGATTCATATGCTCTTTTCACCATATACGATTCGAGACGTCACATTGAAAAACCGCATCGTCATGTCGCCGATGTGCATGTATGCGTGTGATCGCGAAGACGGAACAGTTCACAATTGGCATCTCATTCATTATGCAACGCGCGCTGTCGGGCAAGTCGGACTTATTATTGTTGAAGCGACAGCCGTAACACCACAAGGAAGAATTTCAGCTCGCGATTTAGGGATTTGGGATGATGACCATATCGATGGATTGCGTACACTTACCTCGCTCGTTCATGAGCAAGGCGCCAAAATCGGCATTCAGCTTGCTCATGCTGGACGAAAAGCGAACGTTGCTGAAGAAATCTTCGCTCCATCGCCACTTCCGTTCGATGAAACGATGCGTACGCCAAAAGAGATGACGAAAGCCGATATTGAAGAAACGATTCATGCGTTTCAAAACGGCGCACGTCGCGCCAAAGAAGCGGGATTTGACGTCATTGAAATTCACGCTGCTCACGGCTATCTCATTAACGAGTTTTTATCGCCTCTTACAAACAAACGAACAGATGAATACGGTGGGGAAAATCGCTACCGCTTTTTAAGCGAAGTGATTGAAGCGGTAAAAGAAGTATGGAGCGGACCGTTGTTTGTTCGTATTTCTGCTTCTGACTATCACCCAGACGGTTTAACGGTGAACGACTACGTCGAATATGCCAAACGTATGAAAGCGCAAGGTGTTGATCTTATTGATGTGAGCTCTGGCGCTGTCGTTCCAGCAAAAATTGATGCGTATCCAGGTTATCAAGTGCCGTTTGCGGAAACAATTCGCCGTGAAGCAAATGTCGCAACTGGTGCTGTTGGACTTATTACTTCCGGACGGCAAGCGGAAGAAATTTTGCGCAACAACCGCGCCGATTTGATTTTCATCGGGCGCGAACTTCTTCGCAACCCATATTGGCCAAAAACAGCCGCAAACGAACTTGGCATTCAGCTTGAGGCACCAAAGCCATACGTGCGGGGATGGTAAATAAAGCGCACGTTTAGAGGATTGACCACCTGCTTTAACTTTGCGAAAATTTATAATGAGATGATTAAAAATAAGGGTGATACATGTGAGGGCGGAAGAGTTCATGAAAGCTTTAGACGAAATGGACAATGCGGAGCGAATTAAATTGCTATCATGGCTTTTCGACAAATACTTTGACAACAGACCTCCAAAAGATGTCATTGAAAAAGAACTAGAAAAAGAAATATGGGGAGAAGAAGATGAGTAATCTGGGAAGACGAGGCGAAGTATGGTTTGCAGAAATAAAAGGAAAACGAAGACCTGTGCTCATCGTATCTCACCATGATGTTGTCGTAGAATTGGACAGAGTAATTGCAAATATTACAAGTCAACAGCCACGAAACAAATATGATGTCGTCTTAGAATATTGGAAAGAAGCGGGATTCCGTCCGTTGTTAGGTGCTCAAAAATTAACACCATTCATTATCGGGAGCTTCTTTTCAAAATTGGAAACTTGCACGAACATGACCTAAAACGGGTAATGGAAACGATTAGAAACTATTTTTCTTAAAGCTGACCGACATTATCGGTCAGCTTGTTTTTTCGCCTCTTTCAATCGGAAACGATGAAAAATCGAAAGCAAGTGACACGTTCGGAAAAATCGTTTTCGCTTCTTCAACGAGCTAAGTGGGGAGTCCCTCCAAACGATTCTCCATTCCTCCTAGGGCATTTTCGATACGGGAAATGCCCTATTGGTGCTGGATTCTGAAAATCTCACTAGTATTGGGCTGAATGGATACTATTTAGATACCCGTGGTGCTAGATAAAATCGAGTAAGCAAAAAAATAGCCCTTGCCTGCGGATCTCCTGTAGAATGAAAGTGCGACCAAACATTCGAAAGGAGAATCCCCATGCAAGAGCACTTTCATTTTACTACAGACCAAGCGAAAATTCAAAAACAATATGCAGCCATTTTCTTCTTTGTTTCTGCCCAACTGCCATCGATTCAAATGTATTTGCAGCGCCGCAATCGTCATTTGGTGAAACAGGAAGACGCGGTGATGATTGCCATTCATCTTCTAGGAAAGTTACTTGGCTTCTCCTCCGAACGGGCATGGCATCGCTTTGTCGTGGGAAACTTGTTCACCGATGGACAGTTTATCGAACGGTCTCGATACAATCGCCGTTGTCGAGCGTTGCGCTTCGCGATCAAATGGATTCGCCATGAACTAGCAAAACGCGGGCAACACCATGCCTATGCGGTCGTAGATAGCATGCCAATCGAGTTGTGTCATCACGCAAGAATACATCGCGTCCAACGATTCCAAGGTATCGCTGACATCGGGTATTGTGCGTCGAAAAAGCAGTGGTATTACGGGTTTAAGTTTCATCTTCAAGTGACCGATCAAGGACTGCCGATGGGATACGTGGTGACCGAAGCATCTTGTCACGATCGAATCGCTGCTGAAACCGTGATGACGCAAATCCCTCATCCCTACAATTTAGGAGATAAGGGATTTATTAGCAATGATTTACAAAGAAAGCGATATGAAGAATATCAAATTGCCTTCTGGACTCCATCTCGCAAAAACCAGAAACATCGCCCATCTGCATCATGGGAGAGATGGCTCAAGAAAAAACGAAAAGTGATCGAAACGGTGTTCTCCGTCCTTGCCGACCAGTATCGGATCACAGACATTCGTGCCAACTCCATTTCAGGGTTTGAGGTCGCACTCGATGGCATCTTGTTGGTCTATTCACTGTCACACTTGCGCTAGCGCTCAACTAGCACCACGGGTTATTTAGATTACTTTAACTTCTAAAAAGTCACATCCTGTTATATTATTTTTCTCTATTAATTCTCTAAGTTCTTCTGATATGAATATTGGAATTTCATCACCCTTGAGTTTAATAATATGCTTTGATTGTATCGCCTCCTTACATAAAGCATATTTTTTTATACTATATATACTTTCACCATCAAGTTCAAACACACTATAATCTGAATTTTCTAAGTTTAATGCATCAACAACATTCAAAATGTTAGCTACCGAAAAACCTTTTAAAATTTTGTTTTCACCTTTATTCACTACATTTATAGGCAGATATTGTATACCATCATCTACTTCCTCTAAAATCGCTTTAAATCTTTCAGAAACTATAAACCACCCTAAATTGTTTGCTAAATAATCTGTTAATCTTTCTCCTTCTTTAAGGTCAAAATAAAAGGTGATTTCTCTATTCCAATTATGAATATACTTACCTTCCGATAATTCATATTGTTCAAATCCCTTTGTATCTATACAGTATGCTACTACATCTCTATCATCACTATCATCCATTAGCAACTTATAAAATCTCATTATTTCTTCCTCCAATAATCTTTATAAAGCATCTCCGGGTTCTTTCTAATTTCCTGTTTTAATTGTTCGAATAATCTTAAAAATTTCCTTTTATCCCCCTTAGCTATTTTATCAAAAGTTCTAATATTGCTTAACACATACTCGTGATAAGCATCTGGATGTCTTCCCTGATGGGGGAGTAATTCTATATTCCAAACGTCATCCAAATCTAGTCCATATTTTTTCGTTATAGCCTCTATTTGTGGAGTATATTTTTTACTTTTATCAGTAGCATAATGATGTTTTTGTAAAGGTTTACCCGTACCCTTAATAATACTCACAGCCTGATCTAATTTTTTCGGATCGATATCAAATCCTTTCTTAATGGCATTTGTTACTTTCGCAATGTTCTTTAGATCACCTAGTCCCGGAATAAACCCAACTAGCGCTTCGGCCACATCTTTTGCATTGGATTTCGGATTGCTTAACACTTGATACAAGCGATAGGCATCTTTGATCGTACCTACCACCGGGACGAAGTCGGTGACCACATCGATTAGTTCCTTTGCTGCGGACCATCCTTTGTTACTTTTGTTTTTTGAAGCCGTGTATATGTCCTGTGACAGATTATGGACGACGACAGTACGAACGTTTTTATCCATATTATACAAAGATAGTTGAATTTGTCGAGTCAGCGCTTCTTCTTTTGCTTTCTTTATATCGTTTGATTTTGGCGATTGCTGAAACGCTTCTCGCACTTCTTTACTAATTTGCACCGTGTCCTTTTCGAATGGTTTGACCGCGGACTGGAGCGCATCTTTGATATTCTTTACAGGGTTATAGAGCATGATTTCTGTTTGATTTCCTAAATTTCGGGAAGCTTCCCTTTTAATAAAATCAATAGGGTTATAAACCGTATTTTCAATCGTGTTTCTTACTGGATTGATCGCTACGATCGGTGCGGACGATTCATATGCCTTCCGTGCCTCTTGACTAATATGTACGGTGTCTTTTGGAATGGATGTTTTGCTCGATTTGGTGGGACTGTTTTGTGGATGGTTGACTTTTTCTGTTTTTGTCGCCGTACTTGTCACATGAGTATTCACTGTCCTTGAATAACTACTGCGTGTCATCACGGCACTGGCTGATTTTGAAATCGGCATGACTCTCCCCTCTCTTTACATATTTGCTCGTTTCTCTCGCATTCATTATAAATAATCAAACATTTTTTTTCGATATTTTTTATTCGACATTTTTCTTTTTCAATCGACATTTCAAAATCATGAACAAGAGGCGAGAATCGTATGTCGGGCGTACTGTACGATCCAGTATGAATCTTCGTGAGAAGCTGGCCTGCATCATCGGCCAGCTCTTTTTTTACTCCGCGCTTCTTTTCGGAATCGGAAACGAGGCTAAATCAGACGCAATCGCCACGTTCGGAAAAATCGTCTTTGCCTCTTCCACGAGTTGGTCACACATCTTCCCTTGGTAACGCGAGCTAATATGTGTCAAAATAAGCTGCTTCGCCCCAGCCCGCTTCGCCACCTCAGCCGCTTGCACCGTCGTTGAATGATAGTAATCTCGCGCTAAATGGGCTTCGTTTGCACTAAACGTTGCTTCATGTACGAGCACGTCCACTCCTTCGGCAAGTTCCACACTTGTCTCACAATAACGCGTATCTCCCATAATCGCAATCATACGTCCTTTTTTTGGCGGGGCAACAAATTCACGCCCATCAATAACTGTTCCATCATCTAACGTAACAAGTTCTCCGCGTTTAATTTGTTGATAAATGGGACCTGGCTTCACCCCAAGTGCGCGCAGCTCGTCAACAAGCAACGTACCCGGCAAATCTTTTTCGACAATTCGAAAACCGTACGAAGGCAACCCGTGATCAAGCAATTTTGCTGTAACAACAAACTGTTCGTCTTCAAATATGACTCCTTCTGTAAACTCTTCAATATACAACTCATATTTCAGTCGCGTACCGCTTACCGTTAGTGATGTTTCGATAAACGAACGAATACCAGCCGGACCGTAAACAAAAAGAGGAGTCTCTCCACCTTGAAATGAGCGACTTCCAAGCAACCCCGGCAAACCAAAAATATGATCGCCGTGTAAGTGCGTAATAAAAATGCGCTCAATGCGCCTTGGACGGATAGACGTATGTAAAATTTGATGCTGTGTTGCTTCTCCGCAATCAAATAACCACGTCGCTCCTCTTTCTTCTAACAACTGAAGCGCAATGGCTGATACGTTTCTACCTTTTGATGGGACACCAGAACCCGTCCCTAAAAATAACAACTCCACGCTTTCATCCCTCTCTTTTCTTTAATCAGATAAAACATTTGCGTTTACCACAATAAACCTCTAAAATTACATTATCATGAACCTTTCAAAAAATGAATAAAAGCGAGGTATATGATCCGTGACTGACGTACAACCAAAAGCGACAATTGTAATTTTTGGTGCGACTGGCGACTTAGCAAAACGCAAACTATTTCCATCCATTTATAAACTTTATCAAAAAGGAAAGCTGTCTGAACAGTTTGCTGTTGTCGGCGTTGCCCGTCGCCCCCATACAGACGAATCGTTTCGTCATTACGTAAAAGAAACGATTGAAGAAGCGACAAAGCAAGAGCTAATCGATGACACATTTATTTCCCATTTTTACTATCATTCATTAGATGCGACAAATACGCAATCATACGAACAATTAAATGAACTATTGACACATGTAGAAGAACAGTTTCACATTCCGGGTAACCGCATTTTTTATTTAGCGATGGCACCGGAATTTTTCGGAACGATTACATCGCATTTAAAATCAGAAGGACTGACGACAACGAATGGCTGGACACGATTAGTCATTGAAAAACCGTTCGGTCATGATTTACAAAGCGCAAAAAAACTAAATGAAGAAATACGCCAATCGTTTTCAGAGGAGCAAATTTTCCGTATTGACCATTATCTCGGCAAAGAAATGGTGCAAAACATCGAGGTCATTCGTTTTGCGAACGCCATTTTCGAACCGCTCTGGAATAACCGCTTTATTGCCAATATTCAAATTACATCAAGCGAAACGCTCGGTGTAGAAGATCGCGGCCGCTATTATGACCATTCTGGGGCTCTTCGCGACATGGTACAAAACCATATGTTACAAATGGTCGCGTTACTAGCGATGGAGCCGCCAATTAAACTTACAACGGACGACATTCGCAACGAAAAGGTAAAAGTGTTACGAGCTCTTCGTCCTGTTACACATGATGAAGTCGATCAATACTTTGTACGCGGCCAATACGGAAGCGGCATTGTGCGAGGGCAAAAAGTCATCGGCTATCGTGAAGAACATAATGTCGATCCAACCTCCAATACGGAAACATTTGTAGCTGGAAAACTTTTAATCGACAATTTCCGTTGGGCAGGTGTGCCGTTTTACATACGAACAGGAAAACGAATGACAGAAAAATCGACAAAAATTGTCGTACAGTTTAAAGATGTGCCAATGAACTTATATTATGGCACAAGCGAACACGTACATCCAAATTTACTTGTCATTCATATTCAGCCAGACGAGGGCATTACCCTTCACTTGAACGCGAAAAAAAGCGGCGAAAACATGAAAACGACGCCGATAAAACTCGACTATTGCTACAACTGCATCGACGGCATTAATACGCCGGAAGCGTATGAGAAATTGTTATATGACTGCATGCGCGGCGATGCGACAAACTTTACGCATTGGGATGAAGTCGCTGCTTCATGGAGCTTTGTCGACCCGATTTCGGAAGTGTGGGCAAACACAGAAGCTACAGACTTCCCGAACTACGAAGCCGGCTCGATGGGACCGAAAAAAGCAGACGAGCTATTGCAAAAAGACGGCTTTCATTGGTGGCCGCTTAGCCCAAATATGTGAGGAGGAAACGAACATGAACATGTACGATGTTACTGCCCCAATTTTTGAAGGAATGCCTGTGTATAAAAATAAGCCGGAAAAACAACCGAAGCTAATGACCGTTACGAACGATTACGTCACCGAATCGCGCATCGATATGGATGTGCATACAGGTACGCATATCGACGCACCGCTTCATATGGTAAAAGACGGTGAAACGTTCGAAACGATCCCGCTTGAAAAACTTGTCGGCTACTGCAAAGTATTAGACGTGACAAACGTCGATGATCGAATTACAAAAGAAGATCTCATTCATTTTGACATTCAAGAGAACGATTTTATCTTATTCAAAACGAAAAACTCGTTCGACGACGCTTTTAACTTTGAATTTATTTACGTTGCCGAAGATGCGGCAGCGTACTTAGCCGAAAAACGTATTCGAGGTGTTGGTATCGACGCGCTTGGCGTCGAGCGCAATCAAGCGGGACACCCAACGCATAAAACGCTGTTCGGTCACGGTATTATCGTCATCGAAGGGCTTCGATTAAAAGACGTACCAGCAGGCGAATATTGGATGGTTGCCGCTCCGCTTAAACTCGTCGGCACTGACGCTGCTCCAGCGCGCGTATTATTGTTTGAACAATAATAAACACCCCCTAGAGTCTCTTGCTCTAGGGGGTTCGTTTTATTTCAGCCATTCCGTATGGAACACGCCTTCTTTGTCGATGCGCTCGTATGTGTGGGCACCGAAGTAGTCGCGCTGGGCTTGGATTAAGTTCGCTGGCAACGTGTCCATTCGGTAGCTGTCGTAGTATGCTAGTGCGCTTGCGAACGCCGGAACCGGGATGCCGCGCATCGCTGCTGTTGCGACGATTTCACGGAGCGATTGTTGATAGTTTTCGACGATTTCTTTAAAGTATGGGTCAAGCAATAAGTTTGGCAGCGCTGGATCGCGGTCGTACGCTTCTTTAATTTTTTGTAAAAATTGCGCGCGAATAATGCAGCCGCCGCGGAAAATCATCGCGATGTTGCCGTATTGTAAATTCCAATTGTATTCTTCTGACGCAGCTTTCATTTGCGCAAAGCCTTGGGCGTACGAGCAAATTTTGCTCATGTAAAGCGCGCGGCGTACCGCTTCAATAAAGTGCGCACGATCTCCTTCATACGGTTTCACGGCAGGACCAGCTAATAGCTTGCTTGCTTTCACGCGCTCTTCTTTCATCGCCGAAATGAAGCGAGCAAATACCGATTCCGTAATAATCGGAAGCGGAACGCCTAAATCGAGCGCGTTTTGGCTCGTCCATTTCCCTGTTCCTTTTTGTCCTGCTTTGTCTAAAATGACATCGACAAGCGGCTTTCCTGTTTCTTCATCAATTTTCGTGAAAATATCTGCCGTAATTTCAATTAAATAGCTGTCTAATTCCCCTTTATTCCATTCCGCAAACACTTCATGAAGTTCTTGGGCATTTAATCCGAGCACATGTTTTAATAAAAAGTATGCCTCGGCAATTAATTGCATGTCGCCATATTCAATTCCGTTATGCACCATTTTTACGTAATGACCTGCACCGTCTGGACCGATGTATGTCGTGCATGGCTCACCGTCGACTTTTGCCGCAATTGCTTCGAAAATCGGGCGAACGAGTTCATGCGCCTCTTTTTGTCCACCAGGCATAATTGAAGGGCCTTTTAATGCCCCTTCTTCTCCACCTGAAACACCTGTGCCGATGAAATGAATGCCTAGTTCCGCAAGTTCTTTATTGCGACGCTGCGTATCTTTAAAATACGTATTGCCGCCATCGATGACGATATCGCCTTTTTCTAAATACGGCTTTAGTTGTTCGATTGTTGCGTCTGTCGCGGCACCTGCTTTTACCATTAATAAAATTTTGCGCGGCTTCTCAAGCGCGTGAACAAACTCTTCAATGCTGTATGTACCAACGATGTTTTTTCCTTCTGCTTCCTTTACAAACTCATCTGTTTTTTCACGCGAACGGTTATACACAGCAACGGAATATCCACGGCTTTCAATGTTGAGCGCCAAGTTTTTTCCCATGACTGCTAAACCGATCACACCAATTTGTTGTTTCGCCATAGTAAACGTTCCTTTCTATTTTTGTTTGTTCAACAAAGAACATACCATAATCTTCTTTTCTCGTTCAAGTGTTCTGTTTCTCATTCCTCATATGTTCTTTAATGGTGCTTGCTCCTTCTAAATTGTCAAACAAGATCATCGGGTCAATCACGGTAATGAGCCGATCAGGCAAATTAGCAATACCGATAAAATACGGCGTCCGCTGATAAGCAAGCATATGAACTTGCTTCATCATATCAGGCGGGATATCGATAATTTCTTTTGCATCATCAACAATAAAAGATACATATACATCGTCCGCCTGAACGACGAGCAAGCGTGTTTTTTCCGTCTCCGTATATGGACGGCGATATAAAATTTGCGACGTATCAAGCACAGGAACGAGCTCGCCACGAATGCGCACAACACCAATCATGTACGAAGGCATGCCTGGAATGATCGTTGGAAAGCTCATTTTTTCAATGGATACGACATGTTCAATCGGGATAGCATATTGCTCATTAGAAAGTTGAAACACGACAACTTTATTCATCGTCTCACTCCTTTGCAGCCACTTCCTCAATAATAGCGATGACCATTTCCGTTGTTTTGACAAGTTCTTCAATTGGCATACGTTCATTTGTTGTATGAATGTCTTCATAACCGATCGCTAAGTTAACAGTTGGAATGCCAAAACCGGCAATAATATTTGCATCGCTTCCCCCACCGCTGCGCAACAACTCGTGCGGACGACCAATTTTTTCTGCTGCTCGTTTTGCGATTTCAACAACATAATCGCCGTCGCCAAATTTAAATCCTGGATACATCACTTCCACATGAACGTCTGCACGACCGCCCATTTCTTCCGCTACGCGCTCAAACGCTTCTTTCATTTTCGCGACTTGCGCTTCCATTTTTTCTGGAACGAGCGAACGTGCCTCCGCTAAAATATCGACGCGATCGCAAACGATATTCGTCTGCGTTCCCCCTTCAAAACGACCGATATTTGCGGTTGTTTCTTCATCGATGCGACCGAGCGGCATTTGAGCGATCGCTTTTGCAGCAATTGTAATCGCCGATACGCCACGCTCTGGAGCTACACCGGCGTGAGCCGTTTTTCCGTGAACAGTCACCTTTAACTTCGCCTGTGTCGGAGCAGCAACGATAATTTGTCCGACTTTTCCATCGCTATCTAGTGCATATCCGAATTTGGCTTGAATAAGCGATCGGTCGAGCGCCTTCGCGCCGACAAGCCCAGACTCTTCACCGACCGTAATTACAAATTGAATAAGCCCATGAGCGATATGTTGTTCTTTTAGCACACGAATGGCTTCAAACATCGCAGCAAGCCCAGCTTTATCGTCCGCTCCTAAAATCGTCGTACCATCTGTGACAATGTAACCGTCTTGAATGGACGGTTTTACCCCTTTTCCCGGCACAACGGTATCCATATGAGATGTAAAGTAAATTGGATCGACTCCTTCTTTTGTCGCTGGCAATGTGCAAATTAAATTTCCTGCCCCATGCCCTGTTTGCGCTGTCGTATCATCTTCAATGACGTGCAAACCGAGCGCTTCAAACTTTGCTTTCAACACATCCGCAATCTCGCGCTCATATTTCGTTTCCGAATCAATTTGCACAAGCTCTAAAAATTCTTCGACTAAACGCTGCTTATTGACCATCATGCATCCTCCTATGTATGTACTCATCTTTAAGTATAACGGATTTTTACATCGTTTGCGAAACCGTACGATTATTTTTCGAAAAACATATACCGCCAAATAAATGGCGGTATATACTTACAACGGAATATTCCCATGTTTCTTTTTCGGGCGTTCTTCCTGCTTATGACGAAGCATATCGAGTGCTTGAATAAGCTTGATTCTCGTGTCACGCGGGTCGATAACATCATCAACCATGCCGTATTTCGCTGCAACATAAGGATTGGCGAATTTATCGCGATATTCTTCAATTTTTTGCGCTCTTGTTTCTTCTGGATTCGGGCTGTTTTCAATTTCGCCTGCAAAAATAATGTTCGCCGCCCCTTGTGGCCCCATAACGGCAATTTCTGCATTCGGCCATGCGTACACAACATCCGCCCCGATCGATTTACTATTTAATGCAACGTATGCTCCACCGTATGCTTTCCGTAAAATAACCGTAATTTTCGGCACGGTCGCTTCCGAATACGCATATAAAATTTTCGCCCCATGGCGAATGATGCCGCCATGTTCTTGTTTGACTCCCGGGAAAAAGCCTGTCACGTCTTCAAATGTAATAATCGGAATGTTAAACGAGTCGCAAAAACGAATAAATCGTGCTGCCTTATCGGACGAGTCGATATCTAGTCCACCTGCCATAAACTTCGGCTGATTACATACAAGCCCGATCACTTCCCCTTTTACGCGAGCAAAACCAACAACGATGTTTTTCGCAAAGTCTTTTTGCACTTCCATAAACGATCCTTCATCAACGACTTGCAACACGACGTTACGCACATCATACGGTCTAACCGCATCAATCGGAATCGCGTCAGCTAAATCAGGACGATCGTCATCATCATTGACGACAGGCATAGACGGCGGTTTTTCTTGGCAATTTTGTGGGAGATAACTTAACAGTCTGCGCACTTGAGCAAGTACGTCTTCTTCCGTCGCACCTGAAAAATGAGCGTTCCCGCTAATGGTATTATGTACGCGCGCACCACCTAAATCTTCAGCGCTAATTTTTTCTCCTGTTACTGTTTCAATCACTTTCGGTCCAGTAATAAACATTTGGCTCGTTTTTTCGACCATGAATACAAAATCAGTGATCGCTGGTGAATAGACAGCACCGCCTGCGCACGGACCCATAATGACCGAAATTTGTGGAACAACACCGGAATAAATGGCATTACGGTAAAAAATGTGCCCGTAGCCATCGAGCGACAATACCCCTTCTTGAATGCGCGCACCACCAGAATCGTTTAATCCGATAATAGGGGCGCCTGTTTTCGCTGCTAAATCCATAATATTCGCAATTTTTTTTGCGTGCATTTCTCCAAGCGCGCCACCAAACACGGTAAAATCTTGCGAAAACACAAATACCGTTCGCCCATCAATTTTCCCGTATCCTGTGACAACTCCGTCACCCGGACCTTTTTTTCCTGCTAATCCAAAATCGGTGCAACGATGTTCAATAAACGGGTTTAACTCGACGAACGTCCCTTCATCTAATAAAAGATCAATGCGCTCCCTCGCTGTTAATTTCCCTTTTTCATGTTGTTTAGCAATTTTATCGTCACCGCCACCTAATTCAATTTCGCGTCGGCGGTCATATAACTCGTTAATTTTATCGTACATATCCATCATTGCCCACCGCCCCGTTCACAAAGCTCATACAACACGCCACGGGCTGATTTCGGATGCATAAAAGCGATCCGTGCACCGCCTGCACCGCGTTTCGGTTGCTCATGAATCATACGAACACCATTATTTTTTAACTCCTGAATGCGCAGTTCAATATCATCTACGCCAAGCGCGACATGATGAATACCTTCGCCTCTTTTTTCAATAAAAGAAGCAATTGGGCTATGTTCAGAAAGCGGCTCAAGCAATTCAATTTTTACATCGCCGACTTTTAAAAATGCTACCCTCACCTGCTCGGATTCGACCGTTTCCATGCCAACGCACGATAAACCGAGCGTATCCGTATAAAACGGAAGCGCCTCATCTAATGATTTCACAGCGATGCCAATATGATCGACTTTTTTCACTTCCATAACCCCAACCCCTTTGTTGTTCTCGGCTGCAAACCGTGTATGTATTTCGACACCTTTTTTCTTTTTTCCTTCTTTTTTTGCATGTTTTCATACTTGTTTGTCGATCAGCATGTTTGTACAATAGGTAACAAGAGGTGACAAGAGGTGAAAAAAATGCATTCAAAAAAAGTGCAAAAAATCGTCGTCTATTTAATGCTCGGTTCGATGCTTTTAACATCGTTGCTTGCTGGATTAAGCATGTGGATATAGAACAAGCTGACCGTATTCGGCCAGCTTGTTCTATTTAAGCGCCCCGTACTTTTTCCCGAGCTGATGAAATGATTCGTTCGTTTTTACGATCGCTACTTTCGTTCCTAATGGCACGTTCGGATATAGCGCTTCGACATCTCGATTATGCATGCGTACACATCCTTCTGTAATATACTTTCCAATCGATTCGGGTCGATTCGTTCCATGAATGCCGTACGTTCGACCGTCCGTTCCACGTGCATCAAATCCGATCCATCTCGTACCAAGCGGGTTGTTCGGTGCTCCTCCTGGAATGTTTTTTTTCCGATAATAAGGATTTACTGCCTTAACAGTTACCGTAAATATCCCTTCCGGCGTGAGTACATTCGTTTTTCCTGTCGCCACTCGATATATACGTTCAATTTTCCCATGGCGAATAAAAGCAAGTTGGTTCGTTTGTTTATTGACAATAATCATCGGATCGCCCACGCGCGGATGATCTCCAAACGGCCAAAGCGGTGAAAGAAAAAGAAAGAAAGCAAACAAAAGCGGCATGATCTCACCCTTTTTTCATTATTGTGCATCAAAAAAGAGCGATCATACCGTTATAACTGACTTTTAATGATTAAATATTGCTCCATCTCTTTTACAAAATGCAAAAGAGCAGCTCGCTCTTCAAATTCCTCGCGCGTTTTTGGCAAAGGCATTTGTTGGAACTGCTTTTTCATCTCCTCAAGTTGTCGAATAAAACGGTCTGCTGTATTTCCCGGGTGAATCGCATCGCTTAATTCATCAATAAAATCGGCAATCATATTTCGTTGCTCGACCGTATATGTCATCGAACTAATGAGCGGCAGCATGCGTTCAATAATTTCAAATTGCCGTTCGCGCATACGAAAATATCGGTAATAATAATCTTCATTGCGTAAAAAATGGTTTTCAATGTTTTGTAACGCAAGCGCTTTTGCTCGCTTTAACGTATCGCTCGCTAGCGCAATTTCTTTCCCATCCCACAAGCTTTCGTTCGTCCGTAAATAATGAACAATTTCTTTAAAAATGATGCGAAATAAATCTTCTACAATCCGTTGATATTCTTTTAAATCTTTTTCCACGCTTGGCATGTACATATTGACAAGTAAAGCGATACCGATCCCGATGATCATTAGCATCACTTCGTTATATACGAGAGACCACGTCATCGCTTTCGCCATGTATACGTGTAAAATAATAACCGCACTTGTCGCAATCCCTTCGGTCACTTTCAAGGCAACAGTCGTTGGAATGAAAAACAGCAGCAATAAACCGATCGAAAGCGGATGATAGCGAAGTCCTTCAAAAAAGAGAAATGAAAACAATAAGCCAACTAAACCGGCAACAAAGCGAGCACGTGCCGTCTGCAACGACTTTTTTTTCGTCACTTGAATACAAAGTATTGTAATAATGCCGGCAGAAGCAAAATTTTCAAGGTGCAACCATTGGGCAAGCGCAATGGCACTCGCTGTTCCAATCGCTGTTTTCACTGTTCGATAACCAATTTTTAACATGACTATCACACTCCGCCCTCATTATAACATATTCAACAATAAAAGGTGCCCATAACGGACACCTTTACGTTTGCTCATATAAACGAATTAATTGCTGGGCGGCCATTGTGACCGGCTGTTTCCCTTCCATCACATCTTGTTCGATGTTCGGCAACTGTTGCTGTACAGCCGGATGATGAAAAAAGCGGATATGCAAATAATCTTTAATCATCGCATGCAGCCAATCTTTCATCTGGTCCTTTCTTCTTTCCTCAAACACGCCGGATTGTTTTGTCGTTTGCACAAACCGTTCGATTACTTCCCAAATTTGTTCAATTCCTTCTCCGTGAAGAGAAGAGCATGTGTATGCTTTCGTCTCCCATCCTTTCGTGGCATGGCGTAAATAATGTAAAATTTGATTATATTCTTCTTTCGCCAACTCTGCTTTCTGTTTATTATCCCCGTCTGCTTTATTAATAACGATCGCGTCGACGAGTTCCATCATCCCTTTTTTCATTCCTTGCAGTTCATCACCAGCGCCTGTTAGCGCAAGCAATAGAAAAAAATCAACCATGCCGCGTACTGCCACTTCACTTTGACCAACACCGACCGTTTCCACGAGAATAATATCATATCCTGCTGCTTCACAAAGCAACATCGTCTCACGTGTTTTCCGATGCACTCCCCCGAGCGTACCACCCGATGGAGAAGGACGAATAAACGCACGCGGATGGCGAGCTAAATATTCCATGCGCGTTTTATCGCCAAGAATGCTTCCGCCTGTAAGCGAGCTGCTCGGATCGATCGCTAATACCGCAACCCGATGACCTTTATCGCATAAAAATTGTCCGAATGCTTCAATGAATGTGCTTTTGCCTGCACCTGGAACACCAGTAATGCCAATGCGAACCGAACGCCCTACATAAGGAAGGAGCTCATGCAATATGCGCTGAGCCTTTTCTGTATGTTTTGCCGCGTTGCTTTCAATGAGTGTAATCGCTTGCGCTAAAATGGTTCTATTATTATTTAATACACCTGCGACATATTCTTCAATCGAAAGCTCTTTTCGTTTTACCCATTGTCTTTCTTTTGTCGGCTGAACACGATCGTTTCCTTTCACGTACGACGTTGTAAACATATTGTGGTCATCCGCCCATTCTGGTCGAGATGTTCGCTCCTCGCTCATTCGCTCACTTCCTCGTAACCGAGTCGTCGATAAATTTCGTGCAATACTTTTTGAGCTGCAACCGGGATGATTGTACCTGGTCCGAAAATAGCCGCTGCACCATGTTCATATAAAAATTCGTAATCTTGTGGTGGGATGACGCCACCAACGACAACAATAATATCTTCTCGCCCTAGTTTGCGTAACTCTTCCACAAGCTGTGGCAGTAACGTTTTATGTCCAGCAGCGAGCGAGCTCATCCCAACGACGTGAACATCGTTTTCAACCGCTTGTCGCGCCGTTTCTTCCGGCGTTTGGAAAAGCGGACCAATATCGACGTCAAACCCTAAATCTGCAAATGCGGTCGCGATCACTTTTGCCCCACGGTCATGTCCATCTTGACCCATTTTGGCGATTAAAATGCGCGGCCGTCTTCCTTCTAACTCATAAAATTCATCCGTCATTTTTTTGACGCGTGCAATTTCTTCTTCGTTCGTAAACTCTGCGCTATATACCCCGCTAACGGAACGAATGACTGCTTTATGTCGGCCTGCTACTTTTTCAATTGCATACGAAATTTCGCCTAACGTCGCGCGCGCACGAGCGGCTTCTACCGCCAATTCTAATAAGTTTCCTTCGCCTGTTTCCGTCGCTTTCGTAATCGCTTGCAACGTTTGTTGCACGCGCGCTTCATCCCGAGACGCACGCAACTGTTTTAATTTTTCGATTTGTCGCATGCGCACAGCCGTATTATCGACTTCTAAAATATCGATCGGCTCTTCTTTTTCTGGACGATATTTATTCACACCGATAATCGTCTCCGCACCAGAATCAATTTTGGCTTGCCGTCTTGCTGCTGCTTCTTCAATGCGCATTTTTGGCAATCCTGTTTCAATCGCTTTCGCCATACCACCGAGATTTTCGATTTCTTCAATATGTTTCCACGCTCGCTTCATTAGTTCGTTCGTCAACGTTTCGACGTAATACGAGCCTGCCCACGGGTCAATGACGCGACAAATGCCCGTTTCTTCTTGCAAATAAAGCTGCGTATTGCGAGCGATGCGCGCAGAAAAGTCGGTCGGTAACGCAATTGCTTCATCAAGCGCGTTCGTATGAAGCGACTGCGTATGCCCCATCGCCGCTGCATGCGCTTCAATGAGTGTACGGACAACGTTGTTGAACGGGTCTTGTTCGGTTAAACTCCAGCCTGATGTTTGCGAATGCGTTCGCAACGCTAACGACTTCGGATTTTTCGGGTTAAATGTTTTCATCATTTTCGCCCAAATCACGCGCGCCGCACGCATTTTTGCCACTTCCATAAAATAGTTCATGCCGATTGCCCAGAAAAACGATAGGCGTGGAGCAAATGAATCAATGTCAATGCCTGCTTTTAAGCCTGTACGCACATACTCAAGCCCATCGGCAAGTGTATAGGCAAGCTCAATATCCGCCGGCGCACCAGCTTCCTGCATGTGATAGCCGGAAATGCTAATGCTATTGAATTTTGGCATATATTTTGCAGTATAGGCGAAAATGTCGGCGATAATGCGCATCGACGTTTCTGGCGGATAAATATACGTATTGCGCACCATATATTCTTTTAAAATGTCGTTTTGGATTGTGCCGGACAGTTTGTCTTGCGTCACTCCCTGCTCTTCGGCGGTAACGATGTAAAACGCCACGATTGGGAGCACAGCCCCGTTCATCGTCATCGATACGGACATTTGATCAAGCGGAATGCCATCGAATAAAATTTTCATATCGAGCACCGAATCGATAGCGACCCCTGCTTTGCCGACATCGCCGACGACGCGTGGATGGTCAGAATCATAGCCGCGGTGGGTGGCAAGGTCAAACGCAACCGACAACCCTTTTTGCCCCATCGCTAAATTGCGGCGGTAAAAGGCGTTGCTTTCTTCTGCCGTAGAAAAACCTGCATATTGGCGAATCGTCCACGGTCGAACGACGTACATTGTCGGGTACGGTCCGCGCAAATATGGCGGAATGCCTGGCATATAATCGAGAAAATCAAATCCTTCAATATCTTTTTTTGTATATAGCGGTTTAAGCGCAATTTGTTCATTTGTTTGGAAGAAAAGGTCGTCAATGGATGTTTGCAGCTTTTCTTCGATTGCCTGCTTCCATTGTTGTTCGCTCACCGTATCGCCTTTGCGTTGGAAAGGAATATTCGTAAAATCAACTTTCCGCTCCATCTAAAGCCACCCCCATTTCCTTCATAAACGCCACAAGCGTTTCGTAGCAATTAGAACCGATATGAATAAATCCGTCCACCCCCGCTTCTATAAAAGTGGTTTCGATTTCCAGCGGTTGTTTTCCAGCGACGTAGACGTTTCGCGGCGGATTCGCATCCTTTAACGCTTTCGCAATCGCCGGAACCGCTTCCGGATAGCTTTCGTCTGTTCCGCAAATGATATAATGCGTTCCGTCTGCTTCTAACGCCCCTTTTATCGCCTCGTCAACCGACATATAGCCGTCATTTTTCACGACAGCGAATCCACCCGCTTCAAAAAAGCCGCTCATAAAATCAGCGCGCGCTTTATGATGGGCGATGGCGCCGAGATTGATGAGATGCACGGTTGGACGCTTTCCGTGCGTTTCTAAATGCCGCTCCGCTGCTTGGCGCAGCTGCTCAAACGGCTCAGACAGCCGCCATTGGCGAACTGGGGAAATGGCAATCGACGGACTGGTCATCGCGAGCGCAGCATCAATTCCTCGAGCGGTCGCTCGACGACGGGCGAAAGCAATGGCACTATCTAGCCAATTTCCGGTCCGCTCCATCGTTTCACCATCATACGATTCATCTTTTGTCGACGATACAGATTGGATATTCGGTTTTGGCTCTGCTACATTCGCATAGACGTTTGTACCGATGATTCGTTCTTTGCGCATTTTGACGTTTTGTTCGCGCAGCTTGGCGATGTTTTCGATTTCTGCTTGCACCACTCCTGCTTGGAGCGCTTTTGTCATGCCGCCTTTTGCTTCGATTTGTTGAAATAGCTTCCATGCAGCTTCTGCAATTTGTGCCGTTAGCGTTTCAACGTAATACGAACCGCCAGCCGGGTCGATGACTTTCCCGATGTGCGCTTCTTCTAGTAAAATCAATTGTGTATTACGGGCAATTCTTCGGGAAAACTCATCCGCTGGTCGAATCGCTTCGTCAAACGGGGAAACGTGTAAACTATTCGCCCCACCGACAATCGCAGCAAACGCTTCTGCTGATGCCCGAAGCATGTTTACATACGGGTCATAAACCGTTTTCGTGAAATACGACGTTCGCGCATGAAGCGACATTTTTTGCGCTCGTTCGCTGCCGCCAAACGCTTGAATAATATTCGACCACATCGCACGAGCCGCGCGCAGTTTCGCGATTTCCATAAAAAAGTCAGCACCGATCGCGAACGAAAAACTCATTCGTTCGGCCACCTCATCGACCGTCAACCCGCGCTTTAAACATTCGTTGATATATTCGACGGCAGTCGCAAACGAAAACGCTAACTCTTGCACCGCATTGGCCCCACCGTGATGATACGGTTCTCCGTGAACGATGATCGTTTTTATCAAAGGCAGCTGTTCTTTCGCCCATCTCGTCACATCCGCCATCACGTCATACAGCGTCGAAAGCGACGTAGGAAGCTCTCCTTTTATCGCTAATGCCGAAAGCGGGTCCATGCCGATTGTTCCGCGCAATGAATCGAGCGGAAGTTGTTGCTTATGAAAATAAGCGATAAACAACGCCAAAACTGACAACGAACATGCCCCTGCATCGAGACGAATCGAATAGTCGGAAAGCGAAATGCCAGAAAACATCGTTTCGACATCCCCTAGCGACGTGATAGAAAATCCGAGCTCGTCTAAAATAAGATGAATTTCCGTCTGTCCTCTTGCGATATCGTATGTTGCGATTTCGTTCCATTCCTTAGGACTTTTGGCAGAAATGGCTTGACTGACTGCCCATGGCTTTTTCATATACCCATCTGGTTCCGTCCCGCGCACATAGCTAGGAAACCCCGGATATTGCTCAGGAGTTGTCTCTATGTCACTTCGTATATAGATCGGTTTTATTTGTAGTTGCTCATACGTTGTTGTCACTAACTTTTCAAGCGGTTTTCCTTTAAGCGATTTTTCTGCTTCTTGTTCCCATTCGTCATATTTCGGAATAGGAAACGAGGCGTTTTTCATCGTTAACAAATCCGCCATTAACAACCCCTCCCCTTTGAAGACATTTAAAGCGCTTTCTTTTCAATTTTTGAAACATTCATTACATACCTGAATCCGTGACAAAACATCTTTACAATGGTCGCAAACCGTTGATACGATAAGGGAAAACGACGTTGACGACTCTTCATCAAGTAGGTGAATGTGATGAAAGATTTCCCGATTCGGTTTGTATTGACAGATGAAGCGATTACCCCAAGTGCTGGGCTTGCTCTCGTGGGTTACTTACTGCACCAAACGAAGCTGGATAAGCGAGTAAACGCCCTTCGGCTCCCAACGGTTCGTCGAGATGTGCACATTTCCCATAGCGACGTCATTCGCTCGATGATCGGCTTGCTTGCCACAGGAAAAACGGATTTTGATCATATCGAAGCGTATCGTCA